>JAISOF010000030.1 GCA_031275815.1 Candidatus Nomurabacteria bacterium | reverse complement strand
ACCCTCGCCAAACGCACCAAGCTATGATAGTGAGGCAGTTTCATATTTGCCTCCTGAGGGTTTGGGGGTTGGGGTTAATTATTTGGGGCGGAACCAGAGAGAGAGAGAGAGAGAGAGAGGATTTCGCCACGCCAAAGCTCTGCTGTTGTAATTTTTACAACATTTACCAAACTAACTCCCTCAGAACTTAATGTCGTTTTCTTACTTTTCATACATAACCAGTATATCACAAAATGTGTTAGTGCAAACGTAGCCTGCTGGAAGAAAGCTAGCAACTTTTTTCCCAATAGTTTTGACCTATAAGCCAAAACCACCCACCAAAAGGGCGAAAAACCAAAAAATCCATAAACTTGGCTGGGGATGAGGGATTTGAACCCCCGATCACGGGACCAGAACCCGTTGCCTTACCACTTGGCCAATCCCCAATATAAAAAATTATACCAAAAATACTTGAAAAATAAAAATATGTGATATAATGGAGGTAAGTTAATAGATTGGAAAAAGGATGGGTTTTTTCAAAAGAAAAAATAACAATATGTCTTACGAGGTCGCCTCCCCCAATGGGAGAATTGTGGCGACTTTTTCTTTGCAGGACGGACAGATGTCTTACACTGTCAAGAAGGACGAAAAGATTATTATCAGAAAATCACGCATTGGGTTTGAGTTGAAATATGACCGCCCGATTGTGAATAACTTGATTGCTGTACGCACGCACGAACGTCAGTCGCGCGACACTTGGGAGTCGACGTGGGGTGATGAGAAACTTATCACCGACAACTACAACGAGCTAGCAGTGTATCTGAGCGAGGAGGACGGCGCCAAACGTTTGGTGACGGTGCGGTTTCGCGCTTATGACGATGGCGTGGCTTTCCGTTATGAGTTCCCCGTGCAGAACCAGTTGAAGCAGATGGCGATTGTTGACGAAGTGACGGAGTTTGCGGTGGACATCAACTCGGAAGCGTGGTGGATTCCGGCTTATCAGCCCGACCGTTATGAGTACAATTACACGAAAACCCAGCTGTCTTTGTTGACCCGTCCGGTGCACACTCCTCTGACCATTCAGTCCACGACGGGGCATTTTGTGTCGATTCACGAGGCGGCGCTGTACGATTACGGTTCGATGACCATCAAGCGGATTGGCGACAAGCTGGTTTCGGATATTACGCCGCTGTCGGATGGTATTCGTGCTTATACGGAGTTGCCGTTCAACACCCCTTGGCGGGTGATTATGATTGCACACAACGCGATTGATTTGTTAAAGTCGCACATCTTGCTGAACCTCAACGAGCCGTCGAAAATCAAGGACACGAGTTGGATCAAACCAACGAAGTTCATGGGTATTTGGTGGGCGTTGCACCTCAATGAAATGACTTGGGGTAGCGGCGACCGGCATGGCGCGACCACTGAGAACGCGAAACATTATATTGACCAATGCAAGAGGCTGGGCATACCGGCGCTGTTGATTGAGGGCTGGAACAAAGGTTGGGACGGTGAGTGGATTAACCACGGCGAGTTATTCAAGTTCACGGAGGCTTATCCGGATTTTGATTTGAAGAAAGTGGTGAAGTACGCCAAAGACAACGGTGTGGAGCTCATCGCACACCACGAAACATCGGCAGATGTCAAGAATTATGAGTTGCAGTTGGAAGATGCTATGAAGTTTTTGCAGCAATACGGCATTCGTTATTTAAAAACTGGTTATGTCGGCAGTCGCATGAACAAAACTGAGTATCACCACAGTCAATACGGCGTGCGTCACTATCAAAAAGTGGTGGAGCTTGCGGCGAAATATAATCTTATGTTGGATGTGCACGAGCCGATTAAGGGGACGGGTATTGAGCGGACGTGGCCGAACTTGATGACGATGGAGGGTGCACGCGGTCAGGAATATGAAGGCGGGGCGCTCAGTCCGTCGCACGCCTGTATTTTGCCGTTTACGAGGCTGCTGACCGGTGGCATGGATTACACGCCTGGGATTTTTGACCTCAATAACTCTGTGAAACGCGTGGCATCGACGCTGGCGCGACAGTTGGCATATTATGTCGTAATTTATTCCAGTATGCAAATGGTGGCGGATCGCCCGCAATTTTATGCGGATCAGCCGGCATTCAAGTTCATTAAAGACGTGCCGGTGGATTTTGAAAAAACCGTGCCGTTGCTCGGTTCAATCGGCGAATATGTCGCGGTGGCGCGCAAAGACCGGAATAGTAGCAGTTGGTTCGTCGGCGGTCTAACCAATGAAGAGGCGCGCCGGATAAATCTGTATTTTGATTTCATTGAAGAAGGCGTGACGTATGTGGCAGAGGTCTATCACGACGGCGACGGCGCACATTATCGCGACAATCAATTTGAAGTCCAGATTCAAGAGTTGGCGGTACGCAAAGGCGACCATTTGGATTTGTATTTGGCGCCGGGTGGCGGGTTCGCCATCAAGTTGCGCGCGCAATAGGTCGTGTTGTATAGCAAGACTCAACACGAATATTTGCCGCAAAATGCCGATTTGTGGTATGATTAAAGAGCGCCGCGATAGCTCAGTTGGTAGAGCGCATCCATGGTAAGGATGAGGTCTCGGGTTCAAATCCCGATCGCGGCTCCATGTATAAATCAAAATAATTACAAGCTGTGAGCGCGGCAACTGAGTGCGCTGTAACGTAATCGACTTCATGCATAGAGATATCTTTGTCGATTCCCCAATACTTCAACATAGGTCGAGTTTGTGTAAATAAATACCTCATGCCAGAAGGTTCGGAAGCTGCGTCAAGCATATGAAAAACCTTTGGAGTGCCCTTGCATGTTGCTTCAATTATATTTTGTGAATAAACCTTTGTGTATTCAAGCAGAAAATCTGGAATGTTACATCCATTGCGAATAAGTGCTTTTGCAATAAGGGGGATATCTCCCCAACCTGAACCAGGCGGTTGTAATTCATATATTTTCCCCGATATAGATTGATCGCTTCTGAACAACAGTGGCCTTTTCCAGCAAAAATCTGGTAGATTGCGATGATATTCCAAAGTCATTCCCGCTACAGGTTCCGAAAACAAAATTTGGATAATCGATTTATGATTATCGGCAAGAGCTTTCCTCGCAATAGAGATAATAATATCATAAAAATCGCAAATCAACTGTCGCTGTGTTGCAATCTTCGCTCGCATAGTATCTCCAATTAGTATGGGCTTGTCAAAAAATAATGGAAGCTGATAGTCACCACTTCCGATAGTTTCTGTAAGCTCTTTCAGTATATACTGCTCCATGGCCCCCACGATTTTTCGCTCTCCTCGCAAAGATACGTCCTGTATACAAAGTTTGGGGGAGTTGCGTTAACAATCTTTCTAATCCTCCAATGCTTATACTTACATATGATTGGCTTCAAGTTGTTTAGTCGGGTAGCGAGTTGGCATTATCCTTCAGACGGGTCGCTGACGCTCGTGCGGGTGCTTCATTCAATGCCTTCATTCCACTCGTGTATCCGCACGCCTCATCTTTTGACAATCCAGACCCTCTGCCCTTAGAATGTATAATCTAGGTTGATAAGCACAATCAATAATTCAAGCCAGGCAAAAGTTTCGCTGGAACACTTGGGGCGGCATCCTCAATGGAAGCGCATGGGTAGGAGCAATAATCAACCGACAGGAATCCAGCAGGACGATAATTACCACTTGCTTTGGCTCCACCAAATGGTGCTGTCGTCATTGCCCCAGTAAGGGGTTGGTTCCAATTGATAATTCCAGCTTTTGTATTTGTGTAAAATTGCTCGTATATTTCCCTACTCTTTGTTACAATTCCAGCCGCAAGGCCAAATTGGGTTGCATTCGCATCGCTGATTGCTTGTTGCAGATCTCTTGCTGTTGAAAGTTGCAACAATGGTCCAAATATTTCCGTATCCTTTGCGTTAATATCTGTGACATCAATAATGGAAGGCCTTATGAAATTCCTACCAAGAGAAGGAATAGTGTCAGCGGGAACAATAACCTTTGCTCCTTTTGATGTTAGCTCGAAATAATCAGAGAAAAAACGCTTGACCGCATTTTGGTCAATGAGTGCACCCATAAACGGAATGGGCTCTGTATCGAACTGTTTTCCGACAACGATTCGCTCAACGGCGATCTTTAGAGCAGGAATGAACTCTGAAACTACGGCTTGGTTGACAATAAGCCTTCTTGCAGCAGAACAACGTTGCCCGCTTGAAATATAAGCGGATTGAATAGCGATATGAACAGCCAATCTAACATCGTCATAATCCCATATGACTAGTGGACTATTTCCACCCATTTCAAGAGCACAGATTTTATCGCTAGCATCGGCAAGTTTCTTTTGGATTGCAACTCCAGCATGGCGGCTCCCGATCATAAGAATACCGTTCACATCAGGTTGCCTAATTAGGAAATCACCGACATCTTCATTACCGTGCACGATTTGAAGTACGTTCGCTGGTACTCCCGCTTTATGCCACAGGCTTACATAGTATTCAGCGGATTTGGGAACACGCTCACTCGGCTTGAAAATCACGGTATTTCCAGCAAGCAAAGAAGGCATAATATGGCTGTTAGGCATACTCATCGGGAAATTAAACGGCCCCAAAACTGCCATAATTCCATGTGCTCTATATCTTGTCACAGATGTACGTCCGTTGACTTCCTTTGTTTTTTCTTTCGCTCGTTCATCATAAGCATCAAAAACAGCTTGAACTTTGTTGACCAAAGAATTAATCTCAGTCCTTGCTTCCCAGAGTGGCTTGCCATTTTCCTCTGCTATAATTGTTGCAGCCTCTTCGCTGTGCTCTTCGACAAGCAGAGCGAATCGCTTAATAATCTCTTTACGACTACCTAGTCCCAATGCCTCCCAAAAGGGTTGACTGACTTTGGCCAATTGAACTATTTCCAAGATTTCCGATTCACCGCTTACTGTACCAGTCCAGATGATTTCTTCGGTTGCTGGGTTCAATGAGTTAAATGTATTGATTGTATAATTCATGATTAATACTCCTCTAACTAAATATCACGGAACTATTTCCCGTAAATATACAATACAGCATTATTAGTAAAAATCCAACTAATCCAATTAAATCGAAATAAACAGCAAGTTTTATCGTTCTTTGATTTTTCCATATATTTATATTCATTCCATGGATCTGTATAGCTAAGTCATCGCAAATTTTACTAACAGGCATTGAATATAAATATTCTTTATACTCATCGCTAGTTCTGAACTGCCTTATTCCATTACTTGATCTATGATTTGGATTTTCCCTAGTGGAAACTCGACCCATTTTAGGGATGACATGCCAAATCGTTAGCCCTAAACTAAGAAAGATAGGGACAAACATCGCCAACGATGTTTTAATGACAAGCAAAGAAATGGCAAAAATCTACGGCGTCCAAGTGCCAGTTATTTCCAAGAAATTGAAGAAAATCTTCTCCGTTGGCGGATTAAATAAAAAACAAGTTAGTTCCATTCTGACACACAAGGCAGATGACGGTAAATTATACCGCACCACTTACTACAATTCGCAAGTAATTATTTTGGTCGGCACAATGCTAAAATCGGCAGAAGCCGAAAGTTTTCAGAAGTGGCTAAGTGGCAGGCAAAACCTTATTTCGTAATGCCTAATTTCTCTAAAATGGCATTCGCCAACATTTTGGCGGTCATCAGCACACCGCCGTGCAATTTCGCCACCATAATCTCGGGACCAACTGTGTTTTGGTATCCGTCAAAAGTCAACTCATTTTGCAAACATATTTCGTCCGGCATTGTTAGAAGACCCCCAACACCACCCGAAAACCGATGTAATTGTAGGCATTGCCCTGGTAGTAGTCCGAGGCGAACACCCCAGCAGTCGAGCCATCGTTGGAAACACCCCCGCGTTGAAACCACGAAGCGCCGGAGTGCACAAAGTACGAGTAGTCCGAGCCCCAAGACTGCGTATACAACGAGACGGACTGGACGGTTTTAGTTTCATGGAGAGCGTGACCACCACAAGTTGCCCAGGTGCAGACGTCGTTGTTGTAATAGTTTTCGTCTAAGCTACTGCTCCAACTGGGTTGGGTTCCAAAGGATGGGACTGGGTAGTTGTTGAAGTAGTTGGCGTTTGGCATGGTGGCTATATAGGTGGTGCTGCTGGTGGCGTTGCGATTACCCATCACATATTCCCATGCTCCGCCTGATAGGTCATAGATACCGTAGACGTTACCAGTGGTTGATGCTTGCTGACCAATAGTGGTGTGGTATTGGTTGAGGGTGGTGCCGCTGCTATCACTTTGGCTAGCGACTGGACCAGCGCCAGTTAGGAAACGACAACCAGTAGCACTGGTGGCTGTGGAGTCGGCTACGGTACAGGTGCTATTGCTGGAAACGTTGCCGTTGCGATAGCCATTGTTGTAGACTTTGGGGTTAGTTGCAGTAGTGCCGTAGATAGATTGAGATAGGTAGGCGACAGCTCCCCACTGGTCGTTCTTCATTTGGGTTGAGGTGTAGGTGCTTAGGTTCATGGTGTTGGTGGCGGTGTTGTTGGTGATGGTATTACCACCTGTGGTTTGAGTGGTTCCCATGTTATTAGCTATTCTGAACATTGCGCCGATGTATTTGTAGGTCATGGGGGCTTTATTTGGTTTGATGTAGATGTTGTTGGGAGCAACATTTTGACCGCAAGAGGCTGGGGTGGTGGCGGTGTTGTTATAGCAGTAGGTGTCGGTGCCAGTTTCAAATTTACCAACCCAGAGACCGTTTAGCTCGGTACTGCCAAGAGTGAAGGCTGGGTGGGTGGCCCAAGTGGTGCCGGTGGCGGCGCCGTAGGTGCGACTGATGCTACATTCGGTGCGGTAATCTTTGGCGTTGCTGGGGGTGCCAGTGTTGCCTTCACTGCCGCTGGATGAGGAGCAGGTGGTGGCTGGGGTTTTCTTGGCGGTGGTGGACTTTTCGAATTTGATGTCGAAGTTCTGGGCGGTTACGAATTTGTCGATGGCATTGGGGCGTTGGACTTCATAGGCGTAGCGGGGGATGTAGGTGAAGTAGCCGAGAATTTGCTCTTCTGGAATTGGTGTGCCTGCTGGGGCGGCTTGGGCGGTGGCTAGGTAGCTTGGGTTGACTGTTACGGCATTACACCACTGCTTGTCGTCGTAATTACACCAGTTGGCTGGATAGGAGTTGTCGATGGCTTGGTTAACGACTGGTATCATATTAGCGTCCAAATCAACTGTGAATTGTGTTGCTGAAGCGCCAGTGATACTGGTGATGGCGACAGTGTTGTTGTTTGCAGCCTTGACCCAAGTAGCGGTGGGAGCTGGTGGTTGATAGGTATAGTCGTCATTTACTGTGTTGGGTGTTACCCCACCCCAAGTCTTAACAATTGTTCGGTAAGTCCCCGCCGTGCCTGTAGGTGTCTCGCAAGTAATGGTGGTAGTTGAACTGGCTGGATTTGTGATGTTAGCACTCGTGCATGCTTCCCCTGTATCTTGATTCCCATTACCGTTTAGGTCAATGAATACTTGGTAGGCAGTATTTAGGTTAGTGCCGGCGACAGTTATGGCGGTACCACCTGTTAGCGCGCCATTGTTTGGCGTAACGCTGGCAATGGTTGGGGCTGGTGGATTGTAGGTATTAGTTAATGCCGTAAAGACAACGGTGGTCTGGTAACTCCCTGCTGGCAAAGAATAATCTACCTTGGTGCCGAAGGTGACTGTGGTGTCTTCACCAGTTGGCGTAATGCCGGTATAGGTAGGATTAGTGCTAGTCTTGATGTTGACTGGGCTAGTGTCGTTTGGTATACCAAACCAGACGCTGTCATTGCCTTTGTCTGGGTTAGTGAAGTTAGTAGATAGGGTGGCTCCCCATTGGTTGTTAGTTAGGGTGCTGAGGCTGGTTGGGTTAACGCTGCCGTCGGGGTTTAGGACTAGGGTGCCGGTGTTTGGGTTGATCTTGTGGTTGGATGCTAGGCTAGTACAAGGAGTAGATAGTTCGGTGGTTGGTTTAAGGCAATTGTCAGTGCTGCTGTTGGTATTAATGGTAGTATAGTAGCCAGTTGGATTGTCGGTGGTGGTAGTGACGATCACGCTATCAGTTTCAGCTGGGGCGCCTAGTAGAACGTTGGTGATGTTAATTGTGGAGCTACTAGCTGTAATGCCTAAACTAGGGCTAGAGGAAGGTTTAAGAGGGTTGGGGGTGTCAGCAAGGACACTTGCTGGGATAATTGGGAAGAGGAAGAGATAAGTAAGAACAGCTAAACTGGCTGAACAGGTTAATAGTGTTAGTTTGGGGGTTAGGTGTTTAAGTTTGGTTGCAGCGACCGAGAGAGAGAGAGAGAGAGGACCAGCCCCACGCCTTGTTTGGCGGGGTAAGCTTAATGTGTTGGCATTTTGCCTGTTCACTGCTTTACTCCCATTCATTACGTAACCATTATAGCACTTTTCTATAAAATGTAAACATAGTTTTGGGTTTGTGGGGTTTGTTGGAGAAAGTGAGGTTCTTGGTCTTTTGCTTGAAATTGTCTGTCGGTTTCCAACTGGCTTTCGGTTGTGGTCTTTCTGTATTAAATTGGGTGCGAGCGAAAGAGTGTAGTCGCTCCACAATAGACCGAACGCAGTTTAAGAAAACATATTCAACAGAGGTACAAAATCTTTTTGAACAAAGTTCGGCGGTGAAGAAACTCTTAGGCAAAAACGGCAGATAGTGGGCAATCAAAAAGTTTATGACGAATGGCTTAATGCTGAAAAATAATCAGGCAATTTGTTCTACTCTATCTAACAACCACTTCTGAAAACTTTCGGCTTCTGCCGATTTTAGCATTGTGCCGACCAAAATAATTACTTGCGAATTGTAGTAAGTGGTGCGGTATAATTTACCGTCATCTGCCTTGTGTGTCAAAATGGAACTAACTTGTTTTTTATTTAATCCGCCATCAGAGAAGATTCTCTTCAATTTTTTGGAAATAACTGGCACTTGGACGCCGTATATTTTTGCCATTTCTTTGCTTGTCATTAAAACATCGTTGGCGATTTTTATCACAGCGATTTCCGAACCGCTACTGTTTTTATAGGTGTCGCCCGATAATTCTGATACTAATCTGATTTCGTCGGTCATATCACTTGCCATTCTCAAAAATTTTTGCCACCAACTCTTTGCGAGCATAAAGCGCACGAGAAATTGACCCGTGTCCCGCACCTTTTGTGCGAGCCTGTATCCATTTTCCGTCTTTACCCGTCAAAGCATCAAAGCCTTGCATTTTTAATTTCTCACGAATAAACTCATAATCTTCCGCTATCTCTTTTATGTATACCATAATTGAAACCCTCCATACTCCTTAAAATCTAATTCTTTGTCATCTTTCCACACTAATTCCGTATAATTTTCACAATCCTCATTATAGCCCAAACACATAACTTTGATTCTGCGGAACGGGTTAAAGCGTAAGATAATTTTTGCCAGAACGTAATTTATTCTCATTTTATTCTCCTATAATTACCGTTGCTGACAAAATCGATTACACCCTTATTTCGTAGTATTTGTAGCTGTTGACGGATTTTCGCCTTCACATTGTTGTTGTCTGGATGTAGTTTTGCCAATCTTTGTTCAAAATCATAAACATCTTTCAAAGTAAAATCATCTTTTCCTATTTCATCAACGACCTTCAAAACATCTAAAATCCAACCCTTCGACTCAATTTTTTCCTGTTTAAGAAAAGCAATCTTGTTAAATTGCTCCAAGACTTTTCGTTTATCGTTAATAATCCCATTTTTAACATAGAAAATCTTCCCAATCTCTGGGATATTATCAACTAATATATTACAGCCAACCCAACCTGCTCGCCGTGCCGTATCTGTCAACGGTTTGCGTTTTTTAATTACGCTGGGCGTTAAAAGATATTTCGGTATAACACAAAAGTTATTCACGCTTTTATCAAAATATGAAAGCAAAAATAAATTAGGATTTTCTTCGGAGGTTATTCGCTCAATCATTTTATCGTAAGAGCCAGCCAAAATCGATGAGACAATTTTACCTGCCTTGCTTTTTAACTCATACTCTTCGTGGTCGTCATTACAATAAAAATCAGCGACTGGTCGATTATTTTCGTATTGGCAAATCTGTTTCCCGCAATACGAGCAATAGATATTTTTGCTAGTCCAACTCTCAGTAATTACACGAATTCTTTGAGAGTTATTTTTGTAAACTTTTGCAATGCTGAAATCTAATACTAATTCCATAATTATGCCGTATTAAAATTAAATACTTGGCGGCACTCTTCAAGCCACTCAGTATGAAAAGCGAAGTCATTTTCTACACCCTTGCTCTCGTCCCATTTGCCTTTATTGACTGATACACGCTTACCAGCGTGAACGGTAAAGCCACCGTTTGACAAATTGTAGGGCGGATCGGCAAAAATCATATCAATGGAGTTTTCGGGTATCTGTTTTAGCAGTTCAATACAGTCGTTCTTAAACAAAACAAAATCGTCTGTTTTGAAATAAGTACCCCCAATTAAACCTTTGCTTAAAACTTTCCCCATATGCCACTATTTTATCACACAAAATTGTTTTTACCTAATGATGTATTTTTACAGTTCTTTCCACCCTGTTAGCCATTTTCTTATCTGTATCCCCGACAACTCTGCCGTCAGTTATTTCCATTTCTAAGCGGGCGAAGATCGCTTGTTTTTGGGGAGAGAAAAGTTGCCGAAGGCAACGCACAATCCGAACCATACCCAATATATCCACAACATACCTCAGACCCACAACGCACCCCTACCGGAGCACCAGCATTAACACCAATACCAACAATAGGACCAATTATCCCAAGACACAACCCCAGCACAGCCAATCCCTTCTTAGCCGCCTTAGAAATTACCACAATCCCCAAAATAAACGCCACCAGCCCAGCACCAAACGCTAAAAAACAATCAAAAGACTAAGCCCACCGAACCAAAAATCAACCACCCCCTTATCCACCACCTTACCTACAAAACAAATCATAAATATCACCCACATCAGCACCAACAACCAAGCCATCAGCCAAAAAACAAAACCAAACCACCCCGATTCTTCCCCTCGACCCTCAAGTCCTCATTACCAACCACATTTCCATCTTCCATGACGTTTCCTTAATTACTAATCACAATTAAACCAAAATCTATTCAAAAACACAACCCTGACCCACACTCATAAAAATTATGTTATAATGCAAAAAATAAACTGCAATTTCAACCCCAACATCATCGAAATCAAAGGCAGAGCCGATGGCGCCGAAGTGGTATTCGGCCCGTATTTGAACTGTTCGGTTTATGAATTAAATGACAAAAACGAAGAACATTGCACCTCAATTATGGTCAAAACTGCCAAAAAACTGATTGGCGACCGCAAAGATTTGGACGCCGCTCAGCCCCTATACACCCACTCTCGCATTAGCAAGAGGCCTCAAGTTTTTGGTAAACAGTTCCGTGGGCCCTTTTGTTGCAGCCTCCTTCGCGAAATCTATGATAATTTGTCGTCTTTCCAGTTCCACCATTTCAGTTTTTCAGGGTCGCGGCCGCCATTGGCGTAATAAACCGCTTCCCGAAAAACATACAAAACACATCTGTCGGTGTCGGACGGGTCGCGTGCTGCCACGCACCACTTTTCGTATAGCAACTCTGGGTCAGCACCAGCAAAATCTTCTGCTTTCGTGATATCTATGCGTTTCAGGTTATTGGCGATAGTCTTACCGATACCTGGTATATCTGTGAGTTTTGCCATACTTATTTTTTCCAACGTTTCAACGTCGGGTGAACCGCTTTCGCCCACTCGGTCATTTGCTCTGGGGCCATTCCAGCTTCTTTGGCGAAATTAGCGGCACTGGCGATATTCTCTTCAAGAGTTAAATCTGGTTGCGTGAATTTTCCGTCTTTATAGCAGTAAATACAGTAATCTGAATTTAATGAGCCGTCCGCTTCTGTGCCACGAACTTCATCGCTATCAAGTGGCATTCCGCAACTCTGACAAATTGTCTCCATATAACCTCCTTATATTCGGTTGGTATAGGAACATTGTACCACATTATCATAAGCTTTGCGAAGGAGGCAGACCTTATCCCAAAGTTACGGTCGCTACAAAAAGTTCATTCCAGCATTCTCTACTTCCTCTACGCTCCACCAAACTTTACAATTTGGCTTCCAGCCAGAGAGGAACGCTCCTCTATCACTCCTTACGATGAACAAAATCTATGAGTTATATTCATCTGATGAAATTACTTTGATACCATTTTCTTTTAATAATTTTGCAGTTTCTCCATAGCCAACAATTTCCGTTCCAGAAAAAGTGCCGTCATAAACAGTTCCGCTTCCGCAACTCGGGCTTTTCGCTTTCAAAATCGCTTCCTTTACATTATTTTTTGACAAATTTCCAGAACCATACGAGCACCCTTACGAAATTTCTCGGTCATATCTTCACCATTTTCAGAAACGACTCGTCCGTCTTTTTGCTCGCAAGCGGGTCGTGGGGTTGGTAAGCCAGCCAAAACTTCTGGACAAACAGCGATTGCTTCGCCATTATCTACCATCGCTTTGATTTTGGGGTCTAAACAATCTGTCGCATTATAACGACATTTTACTCCCGTCAAACATTCGCTCACAACTTTCATACCGACATTATATCACAAACTTTGTTCATCGTAAAGAATCCATATCTTCGGTAGTATGCTTAAAGCCTCTCGTCACATCTTCCACGCAGAATCTCTTGCAAGCAAGCGCCGCAATGGTGCTTTTTGTATGAACGGCTGTTTCATAGACCAACTTCCTAATGCATAAATATTCGTAGTCTGTTACTATTTCTGCCCCAAAAAACCTACTTAATCAACTTAACATCCGACACATTAGCCTTAGAACTTTTGAGAAAAGCCAGCGTCAAACTGTCGGCGCAGACATTTTCAAATTGCAACTTTTTGAGATTGCAGTTTTTGAAAAAAACGTTGCGCAGGTTTGCGTCACGAAAAGTCACATTTTTTGGCTTCCAGCCATCAAACGAACAGTCACTCATCTCGCCGTTAATTTCCAATTTCCCAAGATGTGAATGATAAAAAACCGCACTCTTCCAAACGACGTCTTTGACGATGGCTTTTTCGAAATTGCAGCCCCGAAAAATCGTGTTGGTGAAGTTTGCGCCGGTGAAATTGCAACGTTGGATATTGCTGCCAGAATGCGCCGATTCACTCAAATCCGCACCGGCAAACTCGCAGTCCTGAATATTGCAGCCGATAAAATCGCTGGCGCTGAGATTGGCGTGCGAAAAATCGCAATTCTGAATATTGTTGCCCCGCATCACCAATTTCGACAAGTCCGAACCAACAAATTGCACCCGCCGGACATTAGCGCCGCTGAACTTTTCACCGATATTTTTCAGACCCGAAAAATCAGCATTTTCCCAATTTCCGCCCGACATATTGCGGGCGTATTTCTGGCGTATTTTCTGGCGATATTTTCTGTCATCAAAATCTTTGCCACGCCAAGTTTTTTTGATTTCTTCGTCAATGCCAAAGCGCTCGTCATCACCATCATCGCATTTATTATTAAGATTCTGAGCGCCCTCGCCCGTTTGGTTTATGGAGTTTTCGTCACCCGTGAAATAATTCAGGTCAACTTCCAACACCTCCGCCAGTTTAATAAAAGTTACGACGTCCGGAATCGACTCGCCCCGCTCCCACTTGCCAATAGCCTGAGTGGAGAGCGCCATCCTCCCTGCGACATCGGTCTGCGACAAGTTTTTCAACTTGCGAGCAACGGCAATTTTTTCACCAATTTCAATTGAACTAATCATAGATTTTGTTCCTTTCTGTTAAGTTTTGATGGTTCAATTTTAGCCTTTTTTCGCACAATTTACAATATATAAATGACAACTGTTAGTTGTATTATGAAACCAATGGTTGTTTTTTATAAAATAATCCAACATGTTGAATGTTTTTCTTTTATGACTTCTTCTGCCTAGCAAATGCAGGCAGCTCGTCTTTTCATCTCATACTAGACATTGTATCATATATTTGCTATAATGCTCCAGTATGAACAAAGACGATTTCACAAACCAAGAACTGGTGCTCGACGTCGGTGACGGGCACAAATTATATGTTGTCGATTGGGGCAATAAAAACGCTCGAACGCCGATCATTTATCTACACGGCGGGCCGGGCGGCAGCGTCAAAAATCACTCCAAAAATGTCTTTAACCCAAGCACGCAACGTGTTATTTTCTTCGACCAACGTGGTTGCGGCAAGAGCACACCCTGTGGTGTGCGGGTGAATAACACCACTGAAGATTTGTCAAGCGACATCACGAAGATCGCTAAGAAATTGAAAATCGACAAGTTTTATCTTCACGGCTACTCGTGGGGCTCGACGCTGGCGCTATATTATGCAATCACGCAGCCCGAAAAACTGGCGGGTATCGTCATCGGTGGCGTATTCAGTGGCTCGCAAAAAGAAATCCTCGATATGCACGAGAACGCCAAAATCTTTTATCCGGATGTCTGGGACAAAGTTTTGAGCGACACGCCAGCCGAATATCGCAGCGACCCGGCGGCTTATCATTTGGGCAAGGCCCTGAATGGCACCAAGTCAGAGCAAAAGAAGTCGACCTATGTGATGGACTACATGGAAAGTTCGCTTTGCAATTTCGATGACCGCATAGCGCCGGATAATTTCGACGAATACGACCCGCTCGGTATGCAAATTGAACTACACTATCTTGCCAATAATTGCTTTATGCCCGACAATTTTATCCTGGACAATGCGGCCAAAATCAAAGTGCCGGTTTATATCGTTCAGGGCCGGTTTGATATGGTTTGCCCGCCCAATTTCGCTCACAAAATCAGCAAAGTCATCCCGCACGCCAAACTTTATTGGACGACTTCCAATCACAAACCCGAGCACGAAATCACCGCTGTTTTTCGGGCGATTTTTGATGCGTTAGTGTCATAGCATAGCGCCTTATTTTGGGTGTGGATGATGATTGGGTGAGGGGTAATATTTGGCGACTATTTGTCGAGAAGTGTACTCCACCACTTTTCTAAGAAAAAGAAAATAGGGTCTGCCGTTGCATTTTAGTGCATTGGAAAACCCTAAAGAGAAGAAGATAGAAAGAAGAAAACCGCCAAAGCCTTAAGCTTAAGCAATTTCCCCCGCCGAGAGAGCCAGCGAGTCCCACGTGCCCGCGCCCAAGCACTCGTCCCACTCCAGCTTGAGCTGGCCGCCGTACGAGTAGACACGCAGCCGCCTAGAGACAAGGCCGCCCGGCACCTCTATGAGGGTGCGGTACCAACCGTTGTCGTAGACTTGGTCGCCGTCCTCGTTTTTTAAGAGGTGGCGATTCCAAGCGGAGATAATTTCTTGGACAGTGGCGATTTCCAGACTAAAGCCGGTGTGTTCTTGGTCGAACTTGGCTCTGTCTGCGTTGAATGCCTTGATTTGGTCCTTCTGGTGCTGGTTGTAGTAGTGCCCGAGTTCGTCTCTACCGTAGCCGTTTCTGGTAAAAGGCAGGATGCGAATGCTGGGGACTTTGCGGGTGTTGGCCGCGTCTGCCAGTTCGAGCAGGCTTTCCTGCTCTACCCAAGCCGTGTCGTCAGGTTGCAGTTTGTCTGCGGCGGCGATAGCAGCTTTTACGGACAGAGTGTCGGCGGGAAGGCTGAGGACAATGCGGCCGAAGATGCCCATTTGCACGGCTCGTTCAATGTCACGCCTGACTTCAGCTCGGTCCAACTGGAGGCCATAAAGGGCAGCCTCTTTGAGAGTGATTTCGACTTCCTGGGGGATGTCGAAGGTCTCTTTGCGGGGTTGCTTGGTCTCCAGGATGGTTGCGGGGATTTTTGTGATAGTTGATAACATAATTCCACCTCCTTTAAAAAGCACTCAGCGGGGCTTTCTTTCTTAATCTGTAAAAGAATACCCGCCCTATTTACTTAAATTATAACACACATTATACAAGATGACAACTAAACGACCCGAAACCCAGCCTCGTCTGCAACTCTGCTCGTAAAATGGTCTGGTATTACATTATATATACAGTAATCTTAGTCAATACATCCAAAATACGTGGTTTACATTAACATGTCCTTATGCTACAATATGTCAGGAGGAAACCATGAAATTATTCAAAAACAACAAACTATGGCTTATGATTTTTTCGCTAATCTGCGTGATAGCGATTGGGGTGCCAACAATCGTCAATGTGGCGGTGGCCAAAACTTTCACTTGGGCGGCCTATCCGACGCTCGGAGTGACGATGGCGTGGTTGCTGATGTTGCCCGTTTTGCTACTGAAAAAGCACGGCGTCCTTCTGGGACTGACCTTGCTCACGCTCACCATCTGGCCATTTTTATATCTAATCGAAAAGTTTTCGGGCGGCGACTGGTTCGTGCCGATCGGCTTGCCAGCGGCAGCAATCGGCGTCGTGACGCTGTGGCTCGCCTACGCCATCTTCCGCTTCATCAAATGGAACATGTGGTACAAATTGGCGCTAATCACCCCGCTGCTATGCCTCTTGAGCCAACTCATCAACGCACTAATTTATCGATTCGCCGACGACGAACAATCAATCATCAGTATCGTGACCAACGTCTTCGCCTGCGTCGTGCTGTCCTTGACGCTGGTCATCATCGGCTACGCCACCACCAAGCGCCAGCCAGGACGGAAGAGATAGCTTGGCGCATTCGAGAGGTTTTGGGTTTTGTCATTACTCTCAAAAAACCATCCATCATCAAGTCGTTTGGAAGAAGTTAATTTGTTATGTGGTTTTGATTGTTGGAGTCGTTTTGGCTAGTATTGTAGCTTAGTTTTTGCGTGATAGGGTTGCTCCCACACCGTAATTACGTGAAAGTTTATAAACTTTCCCTATATTCAGGATATAAGAGTATGGTATAATATGCTTGATGCGGTGGCGGAGAATACGCATTTGCCCGCAAGGCAAAAAACAGTGGCGTGGTGCCCACTCCGCATCTCCAAAGGAGTTTATGAAAGCACAAGAATATATATTGGCGAAATTGAGCGAGTTGAAAAAACCATTGAGTTTGGCTACTGTGCCAGCTGAAGATTTGGAAAGAGAAATTGTGCGATATATTTTGTCGAAGAAATTTCGCAAATATTCTATCGCCGAATCCGTTCGTAATCGGATAGAATCAGCCGTTCACGAATGCGTGACTGCAGGCAAGCCGATTCAAGCCGTCACCATTTTTGGCGGCTACAAACTTTGGCGGCTGGACGAATCGCCCGAAACCGATTGGGCAGAACTTTTCACGTTGATGTATTATATCAAGTGGCTAAAGCCGATTTGCGAGATTTATAAACCCGGCGTTTGGTTGGATTTCTTTTCGGACGATGTAATTGTGCCGATTATTAACAACATTCCTGTACAAGACCTCGAAAAATATCGAGCGAGTTTTAATGAGCTACTGTCGTTTTTAAAGCAATATCAACCCAAAAATCTTTCCATCACCCTAACAAGAGTCGGCGATCAATATAAAAATCACGATGAGTTTTTGGCAGATTTGACGGCACAGAAAAAAGAATTGGAGCTATCCTTGGATGGCGGGTTGCCAAAACTTGACGGCGAGCCAGATCCGACGAAAAGCACTGGCGAAGCCTATCATGGCGCCCCAACCAGCCGCACCAAAGATACTATCGACCTCAATGTTAAAGCCACACCCAAGCAAAAACAGGATCAATTTTGGCGTGAAAAAGTATTGCTGACACACGATGCTTATATGCTCGTGAAAGGTCGTCGACCATATTATCAAGTCCCTGACAAATTTGATTTTCTGACAGGCAGATTAGAGGGGAGATTGGTGCTTGGCTCGACAAAAAACTCAACAATGAAGTTCTGGATTGGCGTTGGCGTGTTGCTAAAAAACGGCGAAACATACCAGCCAACGGTTTTATCGCCAAACCAATTAAGTAGAAGTGAATTTGACATCGAAGAAGTCCAGATTGATGGTTTGGCTGGAAAGAACTTTTCGAAAATTAGGCTGATAAATAAACAATAAGCGAACTGCATTTGTTTCCTCGATTTATAAACTTTCGTGATATGTTTTAAGGAGATTTTTACGGAGTGATTATCATTTATTGTTGCGAGAGTTTATAAACTTTCGCTTTCAAGTGCCGAGTCTGTTCAAAGTATCTGCTAATGAATCGGTCGGCGCAATGTATGGCACGTCGAGTTCAGCGAAATGCTTTCGTCCAGACAAAACTTTGCCTCGCTCACTGGAACCGAGATGTTCGTCGTAGAGGTCATTTGAACCTTTGGTTTCGGCTACAAAATACACTTTTTGTTCGTCCTCGAACACCACCGCCCAATCAGGATTATATGGGCCAAGCGGTGTGTCAATTTTGAACCAACTTGGCAGTTTGATATAAAACTTTATATCTTCACGAGCCTCCAAATCTTTCATAAAATTAAACTCAACTTCGGAATCAACATCAACGAAATTATAAACTGTTTTGTCGGGTTGCTCCACTGGCACAGCACCCGATTTAGTGGCTTGATTATAAATATAGGCCTCCAGCTCCTTGTTCTCAAACAGCCGCATGTCCCACGCCTCACCAGTTTTCTCGTACTTAATATTATCGACCATCAAATGTCGCAGGGCTTGATTGATTTTACTCGAAACCTCGTCGATTACCATTTCAGGATTCAGCAAAATCTTTTCTATCACCCCGGACTTATCCAGCACATCAAATACCGTCTGCCTCGTAACTTTGGTGCGGTTGGTGATTTTCGCTAGTACGTTCGGCACAAAAAAACCATCGCTATTTGCTTTAACGCCACCAGAAGTTATAACCGTCCCAGTTAATCCGTCGCTCATTTTGTTAATTCGTGTTTTAGTACTTGTGATTTGCGGACTAGCAATTACCACCCCACCCAGCAATTTCACTGCCTCGTCCACCAGCTGCTCGTTCGAAAACTCCACACGGTAACGTGTCTTATATTTAATCCGCTGCCAAAGTTGCTTGAAATTTTCGTCCAATTCCAAACGTTTCGTCAGCCGCACTCGCCGCCGCTCATTCTTATTCTTAATCCGCCCACCAAATTGCACGCCAGTTTCTGTTTCGATTTCGGTCTGCAATTTGCGACTAAAATCTTCGTAACTTTCGTTAGCAATGACCGTCAAAATATTGATATTTTCATCACGCACTCGCTCGCCAGCGATATTAACCGGCAAACGCAAACCACGACCAATTTCTTGACGTTTTTTCATTTCGCTCGACGTTTCGTTCAAAGTGCAAATATTAAAAACATTTGGGTTATCCCAACCCTCACGCAGTGCCGAGTGCGAAAAAATAAAGCGCAGCGGCTCACGCTCGTCAAGTAACCGCTCTTTATCTTTCATTATTAACTCATATGCAATATCGGCATCGTTAGAATTTGCGCTCCGTTCGTTATCTGCCAAATCTTTCCAATTGCCATTTTTGTCTTCGGCAAAATAGCCGTTATGAACCTGCTCGGCCGTGAAGTCGTATGGAAAGTTTATAAACTTTTTCTTCACACGAACTTTATTAAACGCCTCCTCAAACCACAACGCAAACTTGCCCTTGTTAAATCCGCCATCGTGATATTCACGATAATTCGAAACCTTGTCGATAAAAAACAGGCTCAAAACTTTAACACCCTGCCCCATGAGTTTCAATTCCTTTTCAAAATGATTTTCGACCGTCCGCTCGATTTGGTACTTGATAATTTCCTCACGATTCGATTCGTCCTTTTGTCCAACATAAAAAGTCTGCCCGTTAGTAAAAGTGATTGAATTATCCTCGAGGTTGATTTCATCCAAAATATAACCATCATAAATCTCACGACCGTTCGACAACTCCATCAAATCCGCACCCGGCTCAATTTTCACCACACGTTTTTGCAAACCCATTTTATCGTCCATATCAATTTCGATTTGGGCGAGCAGTTTGGATTTGCCTTTGCGTTCAATTTTTTGAAAGCCTACGTAAGCGTTGTTAAACGAACTATCGCTCAGCACACTGTCAACCTCGATTTTCTTGACCAACCCACGGTCATATGCCTCAACCGGATTTAGCCGATAAACAAGGTTGTAAAGATTCTTGTGCGTGGCGGAATAACGCAAAGTACAGAGAGGATTTAGAGACTGAATAGCCTCACGCCGCTTGTCAGTTTCCATATTTTGCGGCTCGTCGATAATCACAATCGGCCGTGTCGCCTGAATAAAATGTAGCGGCGTGCCGTAGTCGCTATTCTTGTTCATGATATTCTCCGCCTTAGCAAAAGAATCAATCGTAATCACCATAATTTGCAAAGTATCCGTCGTCGCAAACTGCCGTGCCTGCCCGCGTTTTTTTGCGTCCCAAACATAATAATCCATTTCTTGATTATCATACAGACTCGAAAAATGCTCCCGTGTGATGGCGAGATTTTTCAGCACACCCTCTTTAATCGCCACACTCGGCACCACAATAATAAACTTCCGCCAGCCATATCTCGCACAAAGTTCGTGAATCGTGCGAAGGTAAACATAGGTTTTGCCGGTGCCAGTTTCCATCTCGATGGAAAAATTTAGGCCGTTTTCGATGTATGTTTCGCCACTCCCGCTGAGTAAGTCTCCTTCGTTAAGTACACTTTCGTTAAGTCGAAAACCTCCCATGCCACCATCTTTAACGAGCCTTGATAGTTCCAAGCCATTTTTCTGCTGAATCTGCTGAACATTTTTGCCAATCTGCTCCGTACCTAAGTTTATAAAGTTCGCCACCGCACTCAAACTCTCCAAACTTCCTTGCCTCTCATCCGTCTCAACCCCAACGCTCTGCCCGTCAACCATCCCCTGCCCATCAAAAATATCCACCACCGCACTAATGGCTTCTAGTTGATAATTTAGGTTGTTTTCAAATTGGAGTTTCATCATTTTTCTCTAATCCTGTCTCTCAAAAAATCTATTGATTGGGTTAGGTTATCTTTAATAAAATCTGCATCGCAAAAGCCATTCTTACTAGCATCCTCTGGGTGGTGAAACCAGTTACGAATAACAGAGTGGACGGATAATCGCTGAGGTTTATTCACAGTTGGGTTATTCCAGTCGTATTTTTTAATATCATTAACCCCGAATGTGCCATCTAAATCTTTCACGCTAAATTTGTTTGAAATCTCCATGAGATGACCATACAACTCATTATGATACTCTAGGCTTTCGATATCAAAAGCAACATAATTAGTTTCTGCTGCTGTTGGTAATGGTAAAATAAACGACTTCGGTGGCTTCTTGGTAGGCTGATTTTTTTGACTACTCATCACAATAGTTTTATGACTTTTATTAATTGAAATTTGTTTCACTAATTCAGCAGAGTGCGACGTTACAAAAACTTGTGCCGTTTTAGAAATTTCCAGTAGCAAGTTGACTAACTCTCTTTGCAGCGAAGGGTGCAGATGATTTTCTGCTTCGTCAATCAACACAACCAAATCTTTTTTTGTATTCTTATTCATATAATATTGTCCCAATAATGCTAAAAACATTTGAAACCCAGAGCCAAGTTTCTCAGATGAAATCAACGGCATTTTGTCATTGATCTTCTGTCCTATGAACGAATTTAAAAATGGTTGAAAATTATCTATGTGATATAAATCAATATCATGCCCAGTGATTCTAGTAAATTCTTTCATAGCGCTCAAAATCCCGCTATCCAAATTCATTCCCTTAAACTTTTCCTGTATCGACATATTAAAGTCTGGTTTCTCTATATTTTTATCATTAAGATATGAGGAATTAAAGTGCTCAATTAGCCGATCAAATCTTGTGGACGAAAAAGTTCCACTTTTGATTTGGCTTGTTCTACCATCATTTATGATGATGTAATCAATATTATCAAAACGAGAACCACTGAAAGGATTATTTACCGACATACGTAAGTCCGGGTGATTATCCTTGAATTTTGACGAATCGATTGGCACGAATAAGTTCTCTGATGATGTTAACCTGTTGAGATAAGTAGCACTTAATTTTTTCTTTGTGTGAGCCTCAAACTTAACGCCGATCGCATCAAATTTACCCCTCGGCATCGTGCTTTTAACTTTAAAAGGAATTTTCGCCGTTAGTTGTATTATGGTGTTTTTCTCTATGTTATGTAGGTCTAAGAAAGAAAACTGCTCAACTGTGTATGTGTTCAGCCCTAGCGCTATTGCATCTAATATAGAAGTTTTTCCATTTCCGTTTTCTCCGATAATTAACGTAAGCCCACTACCTTTTGTTTTCCCGTCTGGAATCGCAATATCGTTTTCGTCTAGCACAAAATTATCAAAAACCCTGTAATTAGTAATATTTATCTGCTTTATGAGCATACTAAGCAGGCCTTTCTATAAATATCAGTCCATAATTGCATTTTTAGAATATACGCAACGACGCCACTAGTTGGGATAGAGTTATTTGGTCCCATACGACAGCTCCATTTGATTTGGGTTATAATCCGGATTTTCATTGAACCAATCGATTTTTATTTTATCTAATTTGCCCATAAAATCTTTTACTGCCATACCGTGTATACATATATTTTTCTTGTTCTCTGGCTTTAATAAATCTAATATTTCTGATGTTTTGTTGTCATCAACAACGCAGAGAATTTTTTGTTTACCATACTTATCTTGTTCTTTTCGTGCCTGAAAAGAAAACCTGTATTTGTATGCTAGCCCATGAAACTCAACGAATTGCCCTACAATTCTTTCCTCGGTCGCTTTTTCATCATCAAACCCTTCGTTCATGCGTCGCTCCATATCATCACTAGAATATTCTTTGACGAAAGAGTTCTTCTCGGTAACAGATAATGTAGCAACAGCACTTGACTTTCCGTTAATTACTGTCCCCATCTCCAATGTATTTTCCTTTCCTTCCTCGAGAACAAATAAATCATCAAGTGTATCATTGGATTTCCTATAAAAATCTAGGTCTTTTTTTTCTACTTCCTTACGCTCGTTATCTATATTGACAGCATCGACAACTATCTTACCTTTTTTTGCTCGTAAATCAGATTCTCTCAGATTCTTCCCTTTCGCAAAACACTTTAGGGCTAATTGCTCACCGATTGTTTTGCCGAACGATTTTATAAAATCTTTTATTCCAGGAATATTTGCTAGCATCATGCTAGGTATCGCGACTTGTGCCACGGGAGTTGACACAAGTTGCTCAATAAGTTCAATCATTATTTGCAGTTCAGTACTTCCGCGTTTTATCCCACCAATTTTTAGAGCAAAATCTATGTTATTTACACACTCTTTTTTATATTTTTTTGCCCAGCGATTTATCGCATAAAGCACTTTACTAGCCTTCCCTAAGTCAAGCATCCCATTGTCAGCGTTCGGACCCTTGAAACGCAAGTAGAAATAGTCTCCGTTTTGTTTTGCTGAAGTTTCATTCATCACACCACCTCCGCTCCAACATCTCCCTGCTCGGCGGCGAGGAGAGTATTGGCTTTTAGTTGGCTGTTGTTTTGAAAACCGATGTCGAGCAAGATGACTTTGGTTGGTTTTTCGGCGAGGATTTGGGCGAAGATTTCGTGCGTGAGGGTGCGGGATAGGCAGATTATTAGACCGTTTGGTGCGACGAGGTAGTCGCCTTTGCCGACGATTTTTTCGGTGGGACGGATGCCGTTTTTAAGCAGAAGTTCAATTAACAAATCGTTGTCGCTGGCGTTGTCGGCGAGAGGGGCGATTTGGTCGAGTAGTCCGCCACGCAAATCGTCCGAGCTGTCCATTTGGTCACGCCATTTTCGGAGGTTACTTTCGGAAAGTTTATAGACCCTAAAGCCTATATCCAATGCATTAGGATCAAATCTGTATTTGTCCTTGGGGTCATTTTTGCCAAATTTTTCATAAAAATCTTCGCCGGTCTCCGTATCAATAAAGTGTTGGTCGAGTGCTGTAATATTTTTCATGCTAATCTTTTCGCCTATTTTTCTTGCGTATGAATAACCGTGTGACGCCAATTGCATCCCATTCTTTGTTTCATTGGGAAATTTTAAGTTTTCCTTGATTATTTTTTGTCCAGCACGGCGGATGCGCTCTTTGGAAATGTCGGCAATAGTGGCAAAACCAGCTTTTCGGGCTTCGGATTTTTCGTCGGTCTCTTCGGGGAGTTGAACGAGAATCCATTTGCGGTTGCCGCCGTCCTCGGCATTTAACTCTGCGACGGCTTGAGCAGTGGTGCCGGAGCCAGCGAAGAAATCGAGGATGATGTCTTTTTTGCCGTCTGTACCAATTTGGCATAGCCTTTTTATCAACGAAACCGGTTTTGGTGTGTCAAATACATTTTGCGGAATTAACTCTTTTATCTCTCTACGAGCAGAATCAGTGCTGCCAACCTCCTCGTATTTCCACAGACTATTAGGAACAATATCACCGACTTCACTCAAAAACTTTTTAAATACGGGGGTAGAGCTACCGTTCTTACCAAAATATATTCTATTATCATTTTCTAGTTCTGTAATTTTTTGTTGATTAAACCTATTAAATGTGCCAGCAGGTGGAGTCCAATTAACACCGTTAGAAAAATGGATTTCTTCTCTTTTCGTCCCACTTCTAGCGTGAAGAGGGATTGATTTCCATACCCCACGAGGGTCTCTGTCCGGGTTAGTATATCTCGCATTTTGTTCTTCCGAACGAGGAAGTCTATTAAGTATAGACTTCCTTTCGTCAATCGAGCGAGCATAGCACGTCAAATATTCGTGAGTGTATGATAAGTTGTTCGCATCGTTGCTCTGAGTGTACTTCTTTTGCCAAATGATATTAGCAATAAAGTTCTCCACCCCAAAAATCTCGTCCATAATCAACCGCAAATTTGCTACCTCATTATCGTCAATGCTTACAAAAATCACGCCGTCTTGACGCAACAAATTGCGTGCCAAGAACAAGCGTGGATACATCATATTCAGCCAATTGCTATGCCAATACCCAGAATCACGACCGTTTTTGACCAGCCCGTCGGTGCGGGTACGCTCGCCGTCCGCATCATGGTCGTCCGACTCGGCGAGATAATCCCGCCGGCTCTCAGCAAACTTGTCGTTATAAACAAAATCATTACCAGTATTATACGGCGGGTCGATATAAATCATTTTGATTTTGCCGTAATAGGCTCTGTGAAGGATTTTGAGGGTTTCGAGATTGTCGCCCTCAATAAAAATATTCTGGGTTTTGTCAAAATCAACAGACTCCTCCTCCGCTGGTTTCAAAGTTTTGCTCGTCTGCTCCTGGATTGCCCGAAACACGTCACTCTTGCCCTTCCAACTCAACCCATAACGCTCACCAAGTTCAATATTTTCGCCCAGCGTCGCCCGCAATCTATCCCAGTCAACTTTCCCCTCCGAAAATGCCTCTGGGAAAATCCGTGCCAGTTCGGTGAGATTACGCTCCACGATGTTATCACTTTGTCCGTTCATACGTTCAATTATACACCACTTTTTCGCCAGTTGCCATATAGTCGGTCAGTTTGTTAGCCCAAAAATAAAACTGCAGTACCCACTAGATAGAACAACCCTCATCACCAAAATAAAATCGGAGTGGAGTTTAGACAAAAATAAAAGTGGAGTAATTAGCTCACTTAGTATCTTTTGAAAACGGTTCTTTTAATAAAATAGGAGACGGTGAGTATACGTTAATAATAGTACGATTAACGTTATTGTAGGCTATAATAATCAATAATTTTATAGATCATAATCTGACGTTCACTCCACTTTTAATTTTGAGATGCTACGGTTTTATTTTTGGGTTAACATATAGTCGGTCAGTTTCTACGTAAAAACTAATCCCTCTTCTTGAGCTCCCCAAACCGTGCCGTCATCGTCGGATTGTCCTTAGTTAGTCGCTTAATGCTTAGGTCTTCTGCTTTGTTATTAGCGGCCAGCAGGTGCTTCTCCGATGTCAACAGAGCTTCTTTGGTTTTCTGAAGTTGGGTTATAGACTTGTCGATGTTGTCAATGGCTTCTTTATATTTTTTGGCGGCGTTGGTAAAAGTTCGAGCAAAGCCAGTTTTGAAGTTCAGCACTTCTTGTTCAAAATTAGTAATGTCGATATTTTGATTACGTACCAACGCCAGTTCTTGCTTGTACTTCAGCGAGCCGAGCGCCGCATTGCGAAGTAGCGTAATCATCGGGATGAAAAATTGCGGGCGAATGACATACATTTTCGGATATTTGTGCGACATATCGACAATGCCGGTGTTATACAGCTCATTTTCCGATTCCAGCAGCGAAACCAGCACCGCAAACTCGCACTTTTTCTCGCTGCGGTCTTTGTCCAACTCTTTCAAAAAATCTTCGTTTTTGTGCTTGGTGGCGGTCGTGTCTTGCTCGTTTTTCATCTCAAACATAATCGAAATTATCTCGTTGTCAGCCTCATCATTCTCTCGATAAATATAGTCGCCTTTGCTGCCCGACCGAGCGTCGTTGTCTTTTTCGAAATAAGCATTCTGAAAACCCGTCGCCCGCAATTTATTAAACTCGATTTCGCAGTGTTGCTCCAAAGTTTCGCCCAGCATTTTGATGGAAAGCTTGGCTTTCATATCTTTCAGTCGCTCGATTGTTTCGTCACGGTCTTTAATTTGTGTCTCGTATTTTTCTTTCAACGAACTGGTTTTGAGTTGGATTTCGGCGTCCTTTTGTTTCAGCTCGGCGCTGAGTTTATCTATTTCTTTTTCGGCTTTGCGGGCGGCTTCTGAGACAGCTAGTTTTTGGGTGGTGGTGGCGTTTTGTAGTTCCGCCCGTAACTGGATGATTTCTTGATCTTTGGCCGCCTCGACCTTACTAAGTTCCCGTTCCTTGGCGGAATTTAACTCAATAATTTCCTGCTTTTTCGCCGCAATTTCGCTTTGCAATTTTGCGAAATGTTCACGCAACTCATTCTTGGTTTTTTCCTCCGCCAACTGCACGGCGCTGGCTTTGTTTTGTTCAAACAATTTTTCACGCTCGCTTAGTTCTTTCGCAAACTCACTGTCTCGCACCTGTTTCAAAATGCTAGCATAATCCGCCTCGTCGACTTTGAAGGTTTTACCACAGTGGGGGCATTTGATTTCGTTCATATATTACTCCTAAAAATTAAAATTCCTTAATAGCTCTTTGTACTCCAGCCTGACTATTCTTTTCCACCCATTTGTTTCGCCGGCTCCTTTACCCAAATGACCTTTGTGATAAACTAACAAAATCCGCACCACTTTTTTCTTATCGTTCACATACGCAATGATTCTCCGTCCGCTATTTTTAGGCGACTCCCTCAAACCCGCAATAGCAAACCCGTATTTGATTATCCACTCGCTGCGGTCGTCTGTCATATGAATCGGCGGCTTAATACGACCACTGTTAATAAGCATATCAACATTGCGTAACTGGCTGACAATAGCTTTGCGAGTAGTCAGCCAACTGCCTTTATATTTCTTTTCAAAATTTTTAATAAAATGGCGTGCAGTAAAATCCTCAAAATAAACCCTATAACCGTCACTAGAAAACATTGCTCGGCTCTTCCTGGGTTATCAATTCATAAGGTATAAACTCATTTGGCCTAGTTACTTGCCACGGTAGTTGACCGTGGGTGAAATTAACTATCCTGTCAACGTTGGCGTCTTTCCATTTTTTTACTATTTTGTCTATGAGGTCAATCTCACGTTTAGACAAATATTGGTTTGGCTCGCCAGCCGTGTCGTCGCTCAGACTAAGCGCCTGCATGGGCGATTTGCGTCCCACGATTTCTTTGATTTCTAGTTTTAACTCGCCATTATCAATCATGCCGTCCACAATTCGGAAAAATTGGTCTGGAACTGGTCCGAATGTATCGCGCCGATATTTCATCCCGCTCATTGGTTTTAATTCATTATAAAACCACGCAAAATCCGCAAGATAAACTAGCTTGGCGAACAAAGTTTTTGGCACAGGACGCTTGGTGTACTTCGTGTAGCGCCTCAAAGTTTCTATCAACATTTCGCGATATTTTGCGTAATTCGGGATTTCATAGTTGATTAAATCAGAAATTTCCACGCCAAGAAAATCAGCCAGCCGGCCCAGTTCTTCGCTAGACAAATCTCGTTCGCCATTCTCAACTGCCACTACCGTGCCACGACTTTTAACGCCAATGGCACCAGCCATATCGCTTTGCGACAGTCCGTAGGTTTGGCGGATTTCTTTTAAGTTCCACTGTGGTCTCATATTAAGTCCTTTCTTTAGCACTCTCATTGTAGCAAATGGAATGGCTTATGTCAACTATTTATACAAAATGTCAAAAATACACTAGGTATAATCTGTTTTTGGTGTATGATGAGTTTATGACAAGAAAAATCACATGAACATTTCGGGTGGTGCCGGTGATCTGACCGATTGAGCCGTAGCATTTGCGTTGGAGGTTGCCTGACGAATAGCTAGTAGCGACTTAGTTGGGCGAGGTGCCGGTGGTGATGGCGTCGTTGTAGGTGCTGGTGGCGGTGCTGGGGCCACAGCCGGTGATGCCGTAGGCACTGCTGTTACTGTTGCCGTCTGTCATGCTTGTGTAAGCAGAGTTAATCATGACAATTTTGCCATTTGAGCCGTATTTATAAAAATCCTCTCATTATGATACCTCAAACATTCCTCATCCGGCAAATATTTATTCGGCAGGGTAATTTTCTGGCCATCAATATCAATAAGCCACGCTTTTGTCATATCGTTTGGCGGAAGGCTTTTAATGTACTCCGACGCTTTTACCGTGTAGTCTGGTGTGACGGTAATAAGCCCGGTGTCGAACGCCTGATTATGAAGCGAGTTTAGTAGCAAACCATTGCGTGGGTCGGTGCGCTTATGGGTATAATTTTTGTCCGACCACGGAATAATGTGACTCGCCACCAACATCCGGCCGACCGACATTCCAGTTATGCAACATTTATGACCGTACGAAATCAAAAGCCTTTTGCGGAAAAATTCTTGGTTGACTCTTTTTGTCACCATTGCTTTTCTCTCGGAGCCTTTTGGCAAAATGATGCCATTGTCCGCTAATTCTTTTTCGACAATTTCTTTAAGATTTTTGCCTTGCAATTTTGCTAGAGCCGCCTCGCCCTTTAATATAAATTCCTCCGGCTTAATCTCGAACTCATTCCAAACTTTTTCATCAAGCTTGCTGCCGTGCGTCAACCCAGCCACGCCCCTTTGCTGCAAGGCTGGGTCAAATCTAGCAAAATTGCTAAGTTTCATACTCACCGACGCCGACGTACGCCCAATACTTTTTGCAAATTCTATAATACGTGGATTATTTGCGCTAATGCTCCCGAACGGTATCATGTGATACAAAATAAGCGCAGCTCTTGTTTCTTCCAGTGTCCAATTTAGACGTGTTTTGTTCATAGGATAATTATAACACAGTTGTAATATAGTCTCTACCATCGGAAAAGTTCGAGGGCTTTGTCGCATGAGTTCAATTTATCACCCCTGCCGCCAATAGCCAGAAAAAGCAGTTCAGTAAAAATAATTATGCAACAAAGCCTCCAATTTCCGATTTTTTGGTGGTTTTTGTGTTAATATTGTTTGGAGTAGTGTTGTTTTTTGTTTTTTTCATAATATTACAAGTATAGCACTACTCTTTTTGGTTTCTTATCTATTATTTATTTTTAGGAGGATTGTGCAACAAGACCGCTTGCACCAATTCTAGTAGTTGCCTAATGTGTGATATGTTCATTAAGTAACTAAACCATAAGGAGGAAAAATGAGCAAAAAATGAGCAGTCGATGACATCAAGAAAGTACTTGTTAATCCGTTTTATGCAATCAATATCGACCCAGTTTTTAGCGCCAAACACAAGTCGCTGGTCAGCAAAACGGTATGGGTTGATGCCACTTGGCAATCTGTGTCAAAGAGCGATACTGGCAAAAAGCACGACTCAATCGGAGCTATAGAGACTTCTTTTAAAGAATGGACTAATACGTTGCTTGGTGTGCTTGAAGGTCGCGACAAGGAGTGAGGCCATACGGAAAAAACGACTGTCAAATCTTTATATCGACAGCTTCAAACTCCAGCTTGGACTCTTCATCACAACACCACTTGGCTGAAATTCTATCTTCTTTAGACTTTTTGGCACGCCCGGGATTAGCGTCTTTCAAATATCCACGTACCGCTATATTAAATGCCGCCTGCAAATCAGCATCAGCTATATGTTGGCAGTCAATATACGGGCAAATATAAATGCCGATATTACCTCGCTTAGTATTTGGGCCAAAATCTTTCTGTAATTCTGCGAATTTCGCTGAACCCAATTTGTGCTCCACGATTTTCATGCCCGCACCATCCATATTTGGCCGCATGGCTTTATAGATCATTCCCTTTAGGCCATCCTTGCCCTTAACCTTGTCTCCAACTTTATTTTTTGGCGCAAAAACTCGCACATATTCACCATCGTCTAATTTCACTTTGAATAATCCGTCTTCGTATTCTTCCAATTGATAATCAACCGTATCGGTAACCGCCAACGAACTCCACTTTTTGCATTTGGTACAAAACTGCGAAGTGCCAGCAGCGGTTGTTTCGAAAGCCTTCCACGAAAACTCGTCGTTAGTCAGCTTACCCCACGCTCGATTATTTTCTGACTTATTATCTTCCTTAGCCACACTGCCACGTTTAATCGAATCATAAACTTTACTAATTCTATTACCGCCCGTTTCAAAACCACTAACTTCATACTCAAAACTAAGCCGTGCATTCTTTCGCATCGCCAAATCTTCCAGTAAGTTGCGGTAACGCCCGATCAAGCTCTCTCGTACCCGTGCAATTTTCGTATCTGGCGAAGTGAAAGTCGCCCGAACTTGTCGATCGCGCAGATTTTTCACATCAGCTTTCAGAGTTTGTTGTTGATTGTCAGCGATGAAACCACTTTCTAACTGTTCGACTTTATTACCGTTAATTTTTATCAAGCTCCACGCCAAACCATACTCACCGATATCAACCCCAATATAGCGATTTTTAATTTTCTCCACATCCACCAAACGCTTTTCTTTTGAGTGGAGCGTAAACGGCTGACTTACAAACAGCCTGTCTTTCTGCTCATCTGTAATTTTTGGCTCCTCGCCATCCCAGTTAATTCGACAAGTCTTCTCGGCGATCGTAAAACTTCCGCCTGCTGATAGCCAAGATTTTTTCTTGCTATGTTTACCAAAAAACCAATCCAAAAACTGAACTTGATAACGTGAACTTTGCACAGCCAGCGCTGGCACATTTTGTGGCTGCTTAGTCCAAACACCATCATCAACAGAAAAATTATTACCCTGCTTAGCGAAAATCAATTCTTGTTTTTCAATGTTCGAAAACTTTTTATCATCAAACTTATAAAAATACCGCCCCGCTCCGTTATGCGCCAATAGGTTCTGCATGCCATTAGCCGCCTGAACTGGATAACGACTTATAAACTCCGTTTTACTGATTAAATTAGCGTAACCGTTCAAATTAGAATGAATCAAATTAACCTCACGCTCCCTGTCGCTGCCACGCACCACAGCCGCTGCCACAATTTTGGAAAGCTGGGTCACGTCACGTAAAACGAAATTATTTTGCGGCGCATTTTTGACTTTTTCGTACAGCTGGTCGAGCTTCGTAAGTTTACGCAACTGGCTAACTTTGATTCTCTGGGGAATGTTTAGCTTTTTGTAATTCCCTCGTTCATAGCCCGTCAAATTAAAAGTTGCCCGATCGGTGCGGTCGGAAAATTTCACCTTCAACTCTTTTTCGACAGCAAGAAGAACCGCGATAACCTCGCTATTACCGCCGGTCTTGATCCGGTTATAAAGCTGCGCTAACATATCAACTTGCTTGTCATTAATCTCGGTGTCGTCAAAACTCCCCCGCAAAATCTCTTCCAATTTCTCAACTTCTTTACGAATCAAACTCTTTAAACTTTTCAACTGCTGCCACAATGCTAATTTATTTTCGCCAAAAAACAGCGGGCTGGATTGGATATGTTTAGATAACTTTTTCTGACAATCTTTTGGCAATTCCACCTCATTATTTTGTTGAATATACTCATTCAAATCACTCCTGAGAGTCGCCAAATAGCTATCTAACTCATTAGTAAACACACGGTCAATTTTTACACTCGCCGTGTCAATAAACTCAATCGTCTCACATAAAACCCCCTCACGAATTTCACAATCTTTGGGCAACTCATCATAAATTTCGCTAAGCAGCTTTCGACACTCCTTCAATTGCTCGACCGTTTCCTTTTGTTTGCTCTCACGGTTAGAATACCAACTCTCAATCGTGCCGTTGAAATCACTACGATAATCACTCCATTTGTTGACCAACTTTGGCTCGTCAATTTCATCAACTAATTCTTTCAACATCTCCAGCCGTTTTTTAATTTCATTTCTATTCTCAAATTCATAAACTTCACTTAGAAAATCAACTATTTCGTCAATCTTTCCCACTCGTAAACTTTCATATAAATTTCCAAATAATCCATTAAAATAATTACCATTATCACCAATACATAAAAATCGTTTGGTCTGTGCTTCATCGCATTTTGATTTATAAAAGTCAATTATTTTATCCAAAAACTCGGTACGGTCCTCAATTTTCATAATTTCAAAGTTTGGGTCAAGTGCAAAACTGAGACTCAGTGTGCGTCCAGGCAACTCCGCTGCCGTAATACCGAACACACTCTGCTTGGCAACAAACTGTTCAACTTCATCTAGCTGTTTTGCAAAATCTTCTGCAATGCTCTCAATTTTAGCTAAGTCATCATTATTATTCAGCAAATTGTAAATCAGTTTTTTCCGCTGCTCGATATTCTTTTTCTCAAGACCACGGTTACTTTTATAAATAAACTCTCCAAATTTATCTACGTCAATGATCTCCTTTAAGTTTTCGTCTAAGAGATTGTGGACTTTTTCGTAAGCAGTCGGCTTACCAAGATATTTCAAAAATTCAGGTTCAATGCTATTTTGATTTGAAAACATAAAACCAAGCGATAAAGCCGTAAGCCAAAAATCAAGCAGGCTCGCTGTTTCCTCGCTAGTTAGATAGTCATTTAAGTTTAGGCCACCATAAAGCCGCAGATTATCGTGGACAACTGCATCAGTAATCGTCTGCTTATCCGCCCCCACAAGCTCATACTTAATTGAACGCATTGAACCCTCACCGCCGCTATACGCAATACGCTCATCGTGCAAACGATATCCTCGCTTCCCTGCTCTTTGCTTTTGCTTCATATGTCCCTTTCCGCTTAAATGAAAGTACGTTCACAATCCGTTATTCTAGAGGACCATCCAATAAGAATGGACTAGGTAAGGAAGGCTAAGATGATTTCTTTCAACCATCTGAAACTTAATCTAGATTTGCTTAATAGAGATTTTGGCATTTCCCCTCTATTTTTCGAGGAGTTTGTGTGTGCGACTGGCCTTTTCCCCTCTATTTTTCGAGGCGACGACTCCGGGTAACGTGCCTTTTCCCCTCTATTTTTCGAGGGTAAATTACTTAATGGAAGCCTTTTCCCCTCTATTTTTCGAGGCTAAATGCAGCACGCAGTAGCCTTTTCCCCTCTATTTTTCGAGGACGACGACAGATTCATGAGCCTTTTCCCCTCTATTTTTCGAGGTTGGCGATAGGAAAGGACTGCCTTTTCCCCTCTATTTTTCGAGGCGAGCTTTTTTAAAAAAATGCCTTTTCCCCTCTATTTTTCGAGGTTTTTGTTCAGTCGTCCTGCCTTTTCCCCTCTATTTTTCGAGGCATAAACCCAAGCCTCTGAGCCTTTTCCCCTCTATTTTTCGAGGGAAGGAAGACCTAGAAATGCCTTTTCCCCTCTATTTTTCGAGGTCATATTTGCCATTCTCGGCCTTTTCCCCTCTATTTTTCGAGGAAAACTAACAATAGAGTTGCCTTTTCCCCTCTATTTTTCGAGGTGTCGCTATTGTTGTAGTGCCTTTTCCCCTCTATTTTTCGAGGAAATCTACGATGAGACTTTGCCTTTTCCCCTCTATTTTTCGAGGCTGATAGGGCGTGGTTGCCGCCTTTTCCCCTCTATTTTTCGAGGTGAGTATGAATGGAGTGAGCCTTTTCCCCTCTATTTTTCGAGGAAATCCAACCCCACTCCGAGCCTTTTCCCCTCTATTTTTCGAGGTGAGTTACGAAATTGCGCTGCCTTTTCCCCTCTATTTTTCGAGGTTTACCACCGGCCGAAAAGCCTTTTCCCCTCTATTTTTCGAGGAGTTCCTTCTAAAATAACAGATTGTAAATGTACGATCAACTACCAATTATCATAGCACAAAACATCTGCAATTCAAGCATTTTTTGCATTTTATGTATGATATGTATGATCTTTCAACAATTTGGTATACAATATCATTATGACAGAAAAAATCAAAACTACCAAATCCAAACGTGTGCCAATGTGGTTACCCTACCTACAATCAATCCAAGAAACCAGCAAAGGATTTTTTGAATTCAAATATAACGGTGGCGCAGAAACCTCCTCGCTCGATACCATCCAGTCGATTATGATTTATGGTGACAGCGATTATAATTTATCGGTGACATATCTGGACAAAATCGCTCGGGCCGGTATTCCGATCATCATCCATCGCCGCAATATGACGCAACCGATTTATATCATTGGCGGCGAACGGCCCGACCCCGACGACACCATCTCAGCCCAAATCAAAGTCCGTTCCAGCTCTCGCCGAGTCACTCACTGCGCTCGTCAATTACTCACGGCAAAAATGAAAAATATGAGTTGGCTGGTGCCGCCCGAAAAACTTCCGCCCTTTGCCTCAGTGGATAGCTTGCGTAATATCGAGGCCAAACACGCCAAAAAATATTGGCGTGAGTTTTTCACTAAATTGGGTCACCCAGAATGGACGCGTCGGGCCAAAAATCCAGCGGCAATAGCACTCGACGCTCACAGCAAGTTCATCAGTGGCATTATTTTACGTTGGTGCTGCTATCATCACCTGTCGCCCTATCACGGTTTTTTGCATACACCGACCGATTACCCGTCCCTGATTTATGATTTGATGGAGCCGTATCGTGGATTGTTTGATCAGATTCTATTGTCCGAGTGGATCCACAAAAAACCTGACCAATATCTGACTTCCGGCATTGCTATTGCCAAAGATTTTCTTAACGAAAAATGTTACGTGCCACTAACCCGCCAGATAGTGACTAACCAGGAATTACTCCACGGCATTGTTTTATCGCTGAAATATTATTGCCTTGGCAGACAACGCAAATTCCTGATCCCACTTTCCGGCAAACCAAACGGCGGTCGCCCGCCCAAAGTTGATTTTTTGCTCTATGGACGACACGCCGGCAAAACAGATTTTTGGAAAGTTGCCCACGAAGTTTCAAAAACTAAAGTCCCCGAAGACAAAAAATGATATAATCCAGTGTATGAATGATTTAATTAAAGTCATCAAACCAGTCGAAACAATAATTAATCCCGTCTACTTAGTCGGCGGGTCGGTGCGAGATAGTCAGTTGGGAATCACGCCGCATGATTTCGATTTTGCGACGCCACTTTTGCCCAACGAAATTGAAAAGCGAGTTAAAGCTGCTGGGCGACATGCTTATACTATCGGCAAAAAGTTCGGCACAATTGGATTCAAGCTCGACGGCAAATATATCGAAGTCACTACCTTTCGTACCGAAACTTACTCAGAAAATAACCGCAAACCTTCTGTTGAATTTGTTGACGATTTAATGGTAGATCTGTCCCGCCGTGATTTCACAATTAACGCTATGGCGATTGAGTTAAAAAATAATCAACCACATATCATTGACCCGTTTGGTGGTCAAATTGATACCGAAAATCGCCTTATCCGAGCAGTTGGCAACGCCAGAGAACGCATCAAAGAAGACCCGCTCCGGATGTTGCGGGCAGCTCGTTTCGTGGCTCAATTTGGGTTTAACGTCGACGTAGATTTGATGACGCAAATAAAGCGAAGAGCTAGCACAATTTACAATGTCAGCCGCGAGCGATGGGTTACGGAATTAGACAAATTGCTAACTAGCAAACACGCCGGCCAAGGCCTCCAGGTTTTGGCAGACAGCAACTTGTTGCGTTATATTTTGCCAGAATTGTGGCTCCAAGTCGGCTTTGATCAAAACAGCCCCTACCACAACCTCGAACTCTGGGAACACACCAAGAAGGTCGTCGACCTATCCCCTAACGAAACCGATATTCGATGGGCAGCATTATTCCACGACGTCGGCAAACCATTCGCACAGACCAAAAACGCCAAAGGCTATTCCAACTATATTATGCACGAAATAATCAGCGCCGAAATCGTCGGCGGCATTGCCCATCGGCTAAAGTGGTCGAAAGCTCGAACCGAAGCCGTGACAGCTTTGGTGCGTCGACATATGGACGCCGATAGCCCGCTCCGAAATGCCGACGATGCCACTAAATAAGCGACCTGAATAATTTATTTAATTCGTCCCACGACCGCTCGGGTCCTTTTGGCATCATTTCAACGTTTGTTGGCGTTATTGGCATTGCTGTTTTGCGACCATAGCTTACACGTCCACCACAAACCGCGTGCCAATCTCCCCGCGCAAAGTTCGCGCTACAACATCCCGTTTCCGACCGTTGGCAATGCAGGTTTCAATGCCAACTTTGGTGGCAATTTTGGCGGCTTGGATTTTCGTAATCATGCCACCGCGGCTACGTTTGTCGACGGTTCGACCGGCGTATTTTTCGACGGCTGCGATGTCGGTCACGGTTCGGATGATGGTGGCGTCGTCATCCGCCACCATGTTCAAGCCGTTTTTGTTCGTCAGCAGCACTAATTTGACCGACTGAAAAAGCCCCGTCGTTGCACAGGCTACCGCCAACTCCGCCGCCAGCCTGTCGTTGTCGCCAAACTTGATTTCGTCGTCGCAAATCGCATCGTTTTCATTGACCACGAAGACGTCTCCGTGCGCCAAACAACAACCAACCAAACCAAGCGCCTTAGTCCGCGTAGAGCCAAGATGGATTTCGTGCTTGGTCAGCAAAGTCGAACTCACCCGCCCCGCGCCAATCGCCGACTCCCACGCACGAACAATTTTCGGCCAGCCACGCACCGCATAGCGTTGTAAATCCACGTCGTTTGTCACATCGCACCGACGCTTTTTATCGAGCAGCGCGCCCGCTGTGATAGCACCGGACGATACCAAAATCACACTGGTTTTTCGACTCGTCAAACCTCGCACTTCGCGACCAATATTCCTAAAAGATTTCTCGTCAAGTTTGTCAAGCTCGCCGGTCGTGTCGGTCAAGACATTTGTGCCAACTTTCACAACCAACAATTTTTCCAATTGATAATTCATTTCCATTTCTCCATCCCAAGCCAAATCAGCAAATCAGACGCAAAAACGCCCCTCGGCTGGGGCGTCAATTTGACTCGGTTGGTTATTTTTATAAACAAGTTAACTTACCCCAGCTGCCACAGCGGCGTCGGGGTCGGCAAATCGGAAACGTAAAAATATCTTTTCATGACTTATATTTTAGCACAGTTTGGAAAATTCACAAACTTTTAATCACCTGCCCGTGAACTTTCCCGCCTCCAGCATAATATCAAGGAAAGCTGGCTCGGTGGCGGAGCGGTTCCAGTCGCGTTGTAGTTCGCAGGCCAATTGGGCAAAGGAAATTGGGCTGGCACCGGCTTGCTCGACGCGACGCAGGGCGGCGTCGTGGGCTTCTTGGCTGGTGCCGGCGACGGCGTCGACAATTGGATAGACTTCATAGCCCTCTTTCAAAGCGTCCAGCGTTGGAAAAGTCAGGCAAGCTTCCGTCCAGAGCGCCGCAATCAGCAGTTTTTTGCGACCGGTCGCGCGCACCGCCTCGACAAACTCGCGGTCTTCCCACGCGTTAATTGAAGTGCGGTCGTATGACGGCAAATCCGCCAAAACTTCTTTCAGCGGCGCAACGGTGTCTTGGTTCAGCGTCGTCGCCACATTGACTGTTGATAGCACAATCGGCAAACCAAATGCCTTCGCCAGTTTTGCCGTCACCACAATATTTTTCACCAACTCGTCGTGATCGCGCGATTTGACGCTTTTGATTTGCGTCGGCTGATAATCAATCACCAAGAGCGCCGCATTTTCCGGCGTAATCAGCCAATCATTCTCCGCGTTTCGTTTTGGCAAGCTTGTCATTTTTTCCTCCTTTTTTTAATATTAACACATTTGATGTTGTGGCGCATGTTTTGGACAGTTCCGGCCGCGCGCCATCACTGACATAATTATTTCGACCGGCTTGACCACCCAACAAAAACCAGTTATAATACCATCATCATGGATGACAACTTGAACTCTGAAAACCTCCAATCCGCCGTTGATTACATCGACAGCTGGCTTGAACTCAACTTCAACAACTCGCGGATTCCGGCTCTGCAAGTGGCCATCCAGCACGGCGACAAACTGGTCTATTCGCGCCCTTTCGGCTATGCCGATTTGAAAAACAAAACCAAACTGTCCAAAAGCCACGTTTTCAGAATCGCCTCGCACTCCAAAACTTTTACTTCGACCGCCATCATGCAACTCGTGGAAAACGGCAAACTTGGTTTGGACGACAAAGTCAGCCAGCACATTGATTGGTTCAAGTCGACCAAAGACGAAAGAGTCAGCCAAATCACCGTGCGGCAGTTGCTGAACCACACAGCGGGCATAATTCGCGACGGCACGGACGCTAGTTTTTGGGACACGCTCCGTCCATTTCCGGACGAGGCTGAGCTCCAAAAATTGATATCCACTGGCAAGCTGATTTATGACGCCGACGTGCAATTCAAATATTCCAACTTGGCTTTTTCGTATCTTGGTTTCGTGATTGAGGCCGCAAGCGGCATGAAATACCGAGAATACATGACCAAAAACATTGTTGAGCGGCTGGGGTTGTTATCCACCGGCCCCGATCTGGACGACCGCGCACTGGCAAAACTGGCGAATGGTTACGGCATGCAATTGTTCAACCAAAATCGCAGGCGTTTCGACCACGCCGACACTCAAGCTATGTCCGCCGCCACCGGTTTTTACAGCAACGCCGAAGACCTGTGCAAGTATTTTGCCGCGCATTTTTTGGGCAACCCCACCTTGATTTCCGACATCTCCAAGCGCCAAATGCAACACGGTTATTGGGAGTCCCATCACGAAAACGAACGTTACGGCTTGGGCTTGGTCAATTATTTGAAAAGAGGCTGGTCGGTTTTTGGACACGGCGGCGGTTTTCCGGGTTTCTCCACCAGCACGCGTTTCGACGCCAAAAAGAAACTGGCGGTTTCGGTTCTCACCAATGCCCATGACGCTCCAGCTAAATATATATGTGGCGGCTTGATTAATATCATTGATACATTTTGGAAAAATGCCGGACATAACAAGTCCAAAACCGCCACCCACAGCAAATTTGCCGGACGGTTTTATTCACTTTGGGGGCCGAACGACATCGTTGCCGTTGGCGAAAAATTGTTTGCGGTGGAGCCGCTTTATTGGACAGAGTTTGAGAGCGCAAGCGAGCTGTTTGTGGTTGACGAAAAGACTTTGAAGATTGGGGACAGTCTCAATTATGGTTCATCTGGCGAGACCATCAAATTCAATTTTGACAATGACGGCAAGGCTGACAGCATTGTCTATGCCGGCAGACCCATGCTGCCTTTGGCGCAAGCCGAACGGCAGGGTTGGTTCAAAGCGGAGGCGTAGGGCGGGGATAATCTTAATAGTCACTATTTAATACTTAATTACTTTTAGTAACCATACATATATAATTTATTGGTATAGCTAATATGTACCGTATATGCTAATATATTCTCATGAATGAGTTCACAGGCCTCAGCGCCGCGCGGGTGCATGAGTACACAAAAAAGGGCTTGACTAATCGCGTACCCGACAAGTCGTCGCGGACGATTGGCGACATTTTGCGGGCGAACATTCTGACGCGGTTCAATTTGTTGTTGACGGTTTTGGCGGTGGTAGTGATTATCATTGACGGCTCGCCGCTCAACGCCTTGTTTGGGCTGGCGATTATTATCAACAGTGGCGTCGGGATTTTTCAGGAACTGCGCGCGAAACGCACTTTGGACAAGCTGGCAATTTTGTCCGCACCCAAAGTCAGCGTGATTCGCGACGGGCGCATTTTAGAAATTGGCGTCAGCGAAGTGGTGCAGTCAGATTTGATTCAGTTGAAATTGGGTGACCAAATTGTGGTGGATGGTGAAGTGTTGGATAGTTCCGAGTTGGAGATTGACGAAAGCCTTTTGACGGGCGAGTCTGACCCGATTTTCAAGCACGTCCACGACCAAGTTTTGAGCGGCTCGATGGTGGTGGCGGGCGGCGGTGTAATGCGCGCCGACAAAATTGGCGCGGCGTCGTATTCTTTTGAGTTGACGCACCATGCCAAAAAGTTTCAACGCGCCAACAGCGAACTGGTTTCCGACACCAACAAATTATTGCGCTGGATTTCGTGGCTGCTTGTCATCGTGGCACCGATTTTGGTGTTCGGTCAATTGCAGCTCGATTACAGCGATTGGCGCAGCGCCATAGTTCACGCCACAGCGGCAATTGTCGGCATGATTCCGGAGGGGTTGGTGCTTTTGACATCGGCGGCATTCATGTTGGCGGTCGTGCAACTGGCGCGCCACAAAGTTTTGGTTCAGCAGATGCCGGCGGTGGAAACTTTGGCGCGGGTTGACACTTTGTTGCTCGACAAGACCGGCACTTTGACGGAGGGTAATATTCGATTTGAGGCCGTGATTTTGGATGATGAGAAAAATGGTGCCAAAGTGCACGCGGCTTTGGCGACCATCGCGCGCCGCCAAAGTTCTCCGACCAACGACGCCATCACGAGTGCGCTCAAACACATCAAGCCACAACCGTTCACGCGTGAAATCCCTTTCAGCTCGGCGCGCAAGTGGAGTGCGATTGAAATTGCCGGGCACAAATGGTTGTTCGGCGCGCCGGAGGTGTTATTCGCGAAACATCGGCAGCTGAAAATGTTTCAAGACGCCAAAGTCATTGCTGCCGGCGGCAAGCGAGTTTTGGCTTTGGTTGAGGTTGGCGCGTGGACGGAGGCAGGAGAAGTACCCAACGCTATCCAGCCCGCTGCTCTCGTGGTGTTGTCCGAAAGAGTCCGTCGCGATGCCGCCAAAACTTTGCGTTTCTTCGCTGAACAAAACGTTGTCATCAAAATTATTTCGGGCGATTCGCCACTGACGGTTGGCGCTGTGGCAGCAGCGGTGGGTCTTGGTAACATCAAAGTTTTTGACGCGCGAGATTTGCCCGACCCCACAAAGTCGTCCGCTCAAGCGAAAAAGTTCACACAGCTGATCAACACCCACAACGTTTTCGGACGCGTGCAGCCCGAACAAAAGCGTCAAATCGCTGAAGTTCTCCAAAAACAAGGGCATGTCGTTGCCATGACCGGTGACGGCGTGAATGACGCGCTGGCTTTGAAAAAGGCCGATCTTGGCATTGCGATGAACAGCGGTTCGCCCGCCACCAAAGCTGTGGCGGAGATTGTTTTGTTGGATAATCAATTTGCGCATTTGCCGCACGTGTTGGGCGAGGGGCGGCGGGTGATTGCCAATATTGAACGGGTGGCGAACCTGTTTGTGATTAAAAATGTTTATTCTTTGGTGCTCGCGCTTGCAGTGACGGTGGCGGGGTTGGTTTATCCGTATTTACCGTCACAAATGATGGTAATCAGCGCCCTGAGCATTGGCGTGCCGGCGTTCTTTTTCGCTTTGGCGCCCAACCGCCAGCTTTATCGGGCGGGATTTTTGTTGCGAGTGTTGAAGTTTGCCGTGCCGGTCGGAGTGGTCGCGGCGCTTGCTATGTTGCTAACCTATTCCATCAATTTGTCGCTCGGCGTTACGCGCGCCGCCGCTGGCACCAGCGTATCCATCGTCGTGATGCTAATCGGTTTCATGGTGCTGGTGATTTTGGCACACCCCGTCAAAGCATGGAAACTGGGGCTGATTTTTGCTTGTGCTTTGGCATTTGTTTTGACCTTAGTGGTGCCGTCTATCGCTAATGTATTCCATTACGAATTGAGCCTTGTCGCGCTGCCGTGGACGTTTATAATCAGCGCGGCAGCGATTGTTTTGGTGAACTTGATTAGCCAAATTATGCTGCACAAAAACGACGCGCACTGAGTTCCGACAACCAATGCGAAACCAGTTAAAAAGATTAGACCAGCCAAACAGCTGGAAAAAATCCCCGCCCCTCAGCCCGACCTCTTGGCATTCACCACCACCTCATCCGCCGCCGGTGGCGAAAACTACGGTCTCTATTTCGGCACAAAAATTGACTTCACCGCCATCCCCTGCGCCTATCAACAAAACCTCATCCTGACAGTAACGGCACGAATATAAGACCGGATACTTCGATTTTCCACATTTTGTGCTAAAATGAGTGGGGAAGTCGTTTCGGCAAACCCCAAATCGCGGGCGGATGGCGGAATTGGTATACGCGACAGACTTAAAATCTGTTGACCAAAAGTCGTGCGGGTTCAAGCCCCGCTCCGCCCACCACGTTCAATATGTGGCATATTTGGAATCGCCTCTACTTCGATACTCATAATATTTTCTTCTTTAATAATTTGCGTAAAAAGTTTATTGATTCTAATGAGTTATTATACATGTTTTTCTCATCCTTCGCATGGGTTTCTACACTAACAAAAACACTTTGTTCGTCTGGGATATACTTATCCAGTGCAGAAAATATCACCCTTTCGGGCGACACTTCCGTTAAAAATCCGTTCTTGGTGCGATTTTACGCTCTCGCACGAACCTATTTTAGCACAAAATACAAATCAATTGCGTTTTTTGATTTTTAGGCACACCCTTTCGAGAGCGCCCGCCTTCGGCGATTTCCGAGCAGAAAAAAAATGGAAAAATGTGGGCAAAGCCCACGTACTTCGTGCCAAGCGATAAAGTCGTTATACTTCGCACAAGAGTTGTTACTAACTCAGTTATTATGCTGACGCATAGCAGATGTGAAAATGGCAAGTGATTAGTTACTAGCTGAAATCATGGCCTCAGAATAGCAAGCCCAATAACACCAGCAAACGCTAGAATTATGCCGACATATTTAATGATCGTGATTTTTTCTTTTAACAAAAGCCGAGCGAGTAAAACCGTAACCGCCCCGCTACTACCAGTAATTGGCGAAGCAATAGCCGCCGGACTAAACGAAAAACTAAGCCACAAAAATCCAGTCCCAATTATATTAAACAACCCGCCAAGTAACGCAAACTTGTAATCTGTAATTTTGTGAAAAGCATTCTTGACCGCCTTGCTAATTTTCTGTTTCTCAACCCGCAAATACGCTAACGCAACTGGTATTTGGACAAAACCGAGCATAAAAAGGAAACTAAAATCATCAGATCTATTTATATAATTCTTGGAAACAGTATCTGACAAACCAATGCAAATCGCCGCTACGAACGGCCAAATTATGGCAGCGTTGAGCTTAAACTCGCTTTTCTTTAGTTTGTTCGGCAATGTCGCAAGCACGCTCCCGATTATTGTAATAACTACGAAAGCCAAGATGGAAAATGATAGGCTCTCACCGTTGATAAAAAATGACAAAATAACCGTATAAACTGGATAGGTTGATAGAATTGTCGTCGTAATAGCAAGCTCCCCGTGCGACAAAGCATAAAAAACCACCGCCTCCGACAAAATCGCCGAGATAACAGCAAAAATAGTTGCTTCGCCAAAATTCGCACCGCTACTAATCCCCATAAATATAGCGAGCGGAACCCAAATTAGCAGTCCAAATGTAGCATCAAACAAAAAAGCAACCGACGGCTTGAATTCTTTATAACTGATTTTTAGAAAATAGTAGCAAAGTCCAATAAACAATGCGGAAATAATAGCAAACACTATGCCGAGCATGAAATATCCTTTATCTGTTTGGTGTTAGGAGCTCCGAGCCACTCCTGAAAAGCAACCGCTTCGGGTGACTTGATAGACAACCCTATAGCAACTATTGCTTCGGCGTTATAGTACCTTGTTTCATATAGTTTGCCGTCGTTGGCTTGGTGGCTGAAAATGTTACTAACTCGTTTTTTCTCCAATGTCTTTGTGATAAAAAGCTTCTTCAATTTTATCCTAATATAAGCCAAACTCACCCCATATAATTTAGCGATTTCTTTCGCCGTCATCATCACGTTATTCTCAATTTTTATCACCGCGATTTTGTTACCAACTGAATTAGAGTAGGTGTCGCCGGTGGCTTGGCTGATTAGGCGGATTTCGTCGGTCATTTTACTTTATCTCCATTATTCTGTCGACCGTTATCAAGATTGCTCCTAGCGGATCAGTAGTCGCATTTTTGTATAATTTATTCACTAGGTCGAAATATCTGCCTTCGGTATAATAGTGCGCCTTACCGAATATTCTAACACCAGCATAATTCTTATCTAAAATCAGCAATGCGATTTTGACATTAGATTTTATATTTTCAATCGTTTGCCTCATCTCATTGTGTGCTATTAAGATAGTGCCGTCGTCCAAAACGGTGACATCTGTTGCCACTGCGATATTTGGAATGTTGTTTTGACTAGTGGCGAGGATGGTTGGGTTTTCTGAAATCAGTTTTTTGGTTTTATCGTTCATGGTTTTTCTCCTTTAACTGTTTGAGCAAATTATGCTCAGTAAGTGATTTCATCTGGGTAATCGCAATTGCGTTTAAGCGAACGAGCCGATCTTTTTGCGACAAACCATCACGAATCAGTAGGGCATTTATGCTTTCGAGATTAGACAGAACGACTAGTTGTTCGAGCATGGCTTCATCTCTGATATTACCTTTGCTGTTTGGATTTTCGGCTCGCCACTCGGCGGCGGTTTTACCAAATAATGCAACATTTAGTAAATCGGCCTCGTTGGCATAGGTAAAAGTTTTTTGTTTCTCATTTACTATTTGCGGAATTATATGCTCCTTAATAGCATCCGTGTGAATATGATAATTAACTTTCGCCAGCGTTCGTTGGAAACTCCACTCGGCAGATAGCCGTTGTTGCTCGTCGTTCTTCAAGCGGTCAAACTCTTGGATTAAATAAATCTTGAACTCTGGGCTAATCCACATGCCGAACTCAAAAGCGATGTCCTTGTGGGCGTAAGTTCCACCGTATCGTCCAGCGGTAGCTTTTAACCCGATGGCGTTGGTCTTTTCGACCCATTCTTTGACGCTAATTTTATAATTGTTAAGCCCAGCCTTACTTTTAATTATGGCAAATTCGCCATAATTAAAATTTGGGTTATAGATGCTTTCCCAGATACCAAGATATTCAACAGTGTTGCGATTTCTGAGCCAGTCAGAGATGAAAAAATCGCCGTCTTTGGCTTTTAGGATATCGGTGATAGAAATATAATCACCGTTGTCGAAATGCGAAACCGTGATAGCTGTATCTTTGACCCTGATGATTTCGTTTTTCTTTGTCATAACTTTATTCTACCATATTTCTACGAAAAATTAAAAAATGTCTTTGGCGTAAGTAACCAGTCAGTAACTAATCACTTGCCATTTTCACATCTGTTATGCGTCAGCATAATAACTGAGTTAGTAACAACTCTTGTGCGAAGCACAGCAACCTTGTCGCTTATCACGGAGTGCGTGGGCTTTGCCCACATTTTTCCATTTTTTTCTGCTCGGAAATCTTAGTATCATAATGAGAAGATTTTTATAAAATCCGCGAACACTTGCCGAAATAATCAAGAAGCCTCATAAATTGAAAAAATTCCCGCCAAATAGTGTATAATATCCTTTATGCCAAAACCTAACAAAGTCAACCCTCGTGTGGCGCTGCGGGCGACTGCTTATAGTGTGCGGATGATGTTTCGCTCCAATCCGTTGGCGGCGATTTTTATTTCAGCTGTCGAGATTATTCAGGCGCCGATTCCTTCGGTTCAGGCTATTTTCACCGGTGTTATTTTGACCAAATTGGCGGCGGGCGATTGGAATGGTTTTTTGTTGTTTATTGGCCTACTGGTGGCTTTGTCGATTTTGCGCACGATTTTGCAGCACGTCAACGGTTATTTTTCGCAAGTTTTGCAATACGATATTCACAATTACGCCAACGAGCAACTTTATCTCAAAGTCAATCGCATTTCGATTGCCGCCCGCGAAACCAAAGAAAATGCCGACAAGTTGGAAATTGCCGAGCGCTATGCGCTGAGTTTGGGTTGGCTGTTTCCACGTTTGCTTGCGATTATGTCGCAGTCCATTGCATTTGCGGTGGCGGTGGCGGTGCTCGCAAGCCTGTCGTGGCCGATTGCGCTGGTTATCGTTCTGACGATGATTCCAAACTCCGTGTTGATGATTCAAAAAATGCGGATGGAGCGCAAAATCTGGAAAAGCAATTCCGTGCATCGTCGCAAAGGCTGGGGGATTCGCAGCCAATTAACCGACCAAAAGCAGACCATCGAGTTACGTGTGAACGGGCTTTATAATTATTTTGTGCGGCAGTGGCGCAAACACATTGTGCAGGATAGAGTTGAGGAAATGGCGGCGGAGCGGAAGTTTTTGCCGTGGGAAATGGCGTCGGGCTCGTTGCAAAGTTTGGCAACTTTGGGCGTGCTGGCATGGGCAGGCAAGTTGATTATAGACGGCAAGTTGGAAATTGGCTACCTGATGACCATCAAAAGTTTGATGGATAATTTGATGAGCAGCGCTTTTCAAGTGGTGAGCAGTCTCAGCCAAGTTGGCAGTGATATTATGAATGCCAGCGATTATTTTGCTTATCTTGATTTGCCGGAAGAAGTCGACGGCGAGGTGTTAGTGGCGGCTGACAAACCGCCCAAAATTGAGTTTCGTGACGTGACGTTCACCTATCCTTTGGGTGAACAGCCGGTGATTAAAAACGTCAGCTTCACCATCAACACGGGCGAGGCCGTCGCTTTGGTCGGCGAAAACGGATCCGGCAAAACCACTATTATCAAACTTTTGTTTGGGCTGTATCCGCCGGATTCCGGCGAGATTTTGGTAAACGATGTGCCGCTTTCCAAAATCAATAAAGTTTCGTATTACAAACATCTGGGTGCATTGTTTCAAGATTATTCCCGCTATACTTTCACCAATTTCACCGAAAATATTTGGTATGGCGACATCACAAGAAAGCTGAACAAGAAGGAGATTTTGGAAGTGGTGGACAAAGCCAAACTCACTCCGCTGGTGAATAAGTTGCCGTTTGGGATGTCCCAAATCCTCAGCAAGCGCTTCGATGACAAAAACGGCACCGACTTATCCGGCGGTCAATGGCAGCGAGTGGCGCTGGCGCGCAGTTTTTGGCGCAACCCCAACGTCTTGATTTTGGACGAACCCACCGCCGCCGTCGACGCCAAAGCCGAATATGAGATTTTCCAAGAAATCGCAAAAAGCCAGCACGGCAAAACCACCATCATCATCTCCCACCGCTTTTCCACCGTCCGAAAAGCCGAAAAGATTTTGGTCATCGACAGCGGTCGCATCATCGAACAAGGCAGCCACCGCCAACTAATGGCGCTGGAAAAAGGCCTGTACCGTGAGATGTTCGAGTTGCAGGCGGAGGGGTATTTGGATTAGGTTTTGGTTGTCACTCTAAGTATCTTTTGAGAAAACTAACTGCTTGTGCTAATATTGGTGTATGAATAAAAATAAATTGAGTTTTTCGCTCGTTTAGTTGTGGTATAATCAAAACCAAGTGGGAGCAAGCTTAAAAATTGATTTTCGTAAGTTTTTCCAAACCAACTTCAAAAAGACGCACCATAAAAGGAGGTGAGCGAAGTGTCTTTTGGCAAACAACAGGAAGATATCAGAAGTATAGTCAGTTATCGCAAAAGGGTTATCGAAGTGGTTCGGCACTATGATGTCAACCAAAAGACTGAGATTAGCGACAGAACTGGCTTGGCGTGGCCAACCGTGAGGTACCAAATTGAGAAATTGCAGAGTCAGGCAATTGTCGAGAGGGGCACTGATGGAAAATATAATTTGAACCCAAAAATCGCATTTTTTGCGGGCATTTCCATCGGGCGCAAACACACTCGGCTGTTGATTGTGGATTTTCAGTTCAAAATGGTGCCGTTCGACAAACTGTTCCAACAAGAAAGCGTTTCCGAAAAAACCAAGAAACTGTTTCTCGAAACCTGTGGAGGCAATTTGAGTGCGGATGGGGACTATGTGAGCTTTCCCTCGCCCAAAAACCTTCTTAGGGCTACGGGAATGGTGGATAGGTTCATGGATCTCATCGTGGCGCTTATTAAAGACGGCGTTCCGATTTATGGCGTTGGGCTTTCTCTGCCTGTCGCTTTCGATAAGGAGAGTGGTAGGACGTTTGGAACGGTGATGATGAGCGGAATTAGCATAGATGATCTTATCTATCAAGACAAACTCTTGTTCTTTCGTGAACGCAATATTCCTCTCGTGGCGGAGCATGGTGCGAAACTGGTGGCAATTGCAGAGAAGGAATATCTGTACTTGCGTCAAGACCCCAACATGAGCAAGGGCCATATTGCGGTGGTGTATTTGGGCAGCGACATTGGGGTGGGATTGATTTTGAACCACCAGTTACACCGAGGGAGTGGCGGTATGAGTGGCACGATTGGGCACCTCCCCAATATTCCGGCAATGGCACCGGAAATAACTGACACATACTTTATGTCTTTGACCCCTGTTGCAGCTGTTGACACATTGGAAATAACTGACGCTGACGCACCCGTTATGTGCGATGTCTGCCAGAAAGATAATTGTTTGACGGCTCGACTCAAACAATGCGGGGCGTATGATATCATCAGCGAAGGGAGCGGAGAATTGTCGAATGAAGCGATGTGGGGCCTGTTCGTTTATTTGGGGCGTATCATTGGGACATTGACGGTTCTGGATTTGGACTTGATAATCCTTTCCGGCAAAGCCGCCACGCTGGATCCGGATGCCAAGATATGGCGCAATCTGAATATTCTGCTGATGGAATACTCGGAATCTCACACATCGAGGTCGACTCGCATTATAAAAACGCCCGTACTGATTCCGCATACGGCAGTGGGTGCAGCCATTAACGCCTATTATGCGTGGGTGGACGATGAGCCGAAACAGCCTGAACCATACGAAAAAATCAATACATCTCCAGTCGTCAAATGGCTGGACTTCGAGCAAGGCTCGTGAGTTTTCACGGGCCTTATTTTTATGTTCAGGGCACGATATTTTTGCTGTTTGGTCGCATTGGGTGACAAAAGACTTGTTTCATAATTTCATTTAATGTATACTAATTAATAGTCTTTGAACAATTCAGAAACCGGCAGTAATTTTGGCAAAAAGACTGGTTTGTTTTAAATATCACCAAGAACTCTGCCTCAGGTAGCGACCGATAGCTAACAGGCTTTAGGAGAAATCATGCCTTACATAACTATCAAAAATCTAAAAAAGTCTTATATGGTGGGCGAAAAAGTTTTTTGGGCGCTGAAAAATATCAACATTAACATCGAAAAAGGCGAGCTGACGGTGATTTTGGGTCCGTCGGGAGCGGGCAAAAAATGGTCGCAGCGTGATGGCGAGCGTGGGGTTGGCGCGTCACGACAACCAGTTTCCTGCTGAACTTTCGGGTGGCGAACAACAACGCGTGGCGATTGCCCGCGCTATTGCTAAAAATCCTAAATTGCTGCTTTGCGACGAACTGACAGGCGCGCTAGATTCCAAAACCGGCACGCAAAATTAGCGAAGTTATGTGGTGAAATGTTGAAGAAAATCATGTTACGCGACTTTGCCAGAAACAAAGCGTAATTCATCTCAATTTTTCTGATGGTGTTTATCGCGGTATTTATTTACACGGGCATTAGTGGCGAAACTTTGGGACTGAGAAAATCGCTCGACGATTTTTATCAAACTACCAACCAAGCCGACGCCTATGTTTATGGCGAAAACTTGTCGGACGAAACGGCGCACAATCTCAAAAATATTGACGGCGTGATGGAGGTTCAGCGGCGTTTGGAGTTGCCGACCGTCGCCGCGTTGGAGCACAAGCCTGAAGTCACAGTTTATTTTTTGGAAAGCAACGAAATTAGTCGACCGCTCGTTCGCGAAGGCGAACTTTTCAATCTCGAAACAGACGGCATTTGGTTGAGCGAACGTTTTGCCTCGGCTAACGCATTGAAAATCGCCGCCGATTTCACAGTGGAATACGAGGGGCTACAAATCACCAAACGAATCGCGGGGCTGGTGTATTCCAGCGAATATGTTTTCAATTATGAAAGCGCTGGCATCACGCCCAACTTCAAAGATTATGGTTTCGGTTTTGTTTCGGCAAAATATTTTCCGCTGCCTGAAAAGCTGAGCTACAACCAAGTCTTGATCAAATCGGATACGGACAGTGCCGAGCTGAAAAACCAAATTATGGAAACCACTAACTAGTCGCTCGGTGCGTTTGGTTGTTCTATGTTGATTATTTCGGCTTTCACCATGCGCTCCGCCATGCAAGATTTGGGAACCACAGTTTATGAAGACATGTATCAATTTTCTCACCAAGCGTCGTTTGATGAAAACGCGGACAAGTTGACAGTCAATATTGGCGATGAGATATCATGGAAAATCTATGGTGGCGAAACGTGGGCAAGCGGCCGCATCGCCGCGATTTATCGCAACCCAGCTCAGCAAGGCATGGTGCTCTTTCAATCATTCGTCAATATCCAACCACACATATTTCGCAAACGTCATTTTGAGAAACCTGTCAATTTGGCACTTGGCGGTTTGAGACAGCTTGGTAATACGCTCAGCGCCGTTTTTCGTGACGACCAGCGGGACGACATAACGTCTTTTGGCTTTAATCGACCGGCAATATTTGCCCGCAACTTTGAAAGTGCTGACGCGACATTCGGTCAAGTTTTGAAACTTTTCAAAATCCTCGCGGATTTTTTTGTCGTCGCAATTTTTAATAATATCAATAATTTCTGTTTCAGATTTTTCGTACAAATCGTCAACTGTGATTAAGCCCAGATGACTCATTTTCCGCATTGTGTCGGCAATAAATTGCATAGTAATTTTATCTTTATCATCTATCCAACTTGGCCAAAGTTTCGACGCGCCAGCAACAAATTTCTCAGCAATTTCCAAAGTCCGAAAAGTCAACTCTGGGACGCCATTTTCATTTTCCGCCACCGTCAAACCGTCATATATTTCCTTAATCTCCGCCATCGTCCACACCGGCAACCAAAAATAACCATTTGCCAAAGTGTATTCCAAACGATCCGCCGAAAGTTGCGGTGTGTCGTTGTCGGCAATTGGGTATTTGGCAAAATCCAACACGTCACTCGTTGCGATTTTGTCGCGTCTTAGTAGCCTCATAATTTCTTTGGAGTCGGTCAAAATCCCCGCCATTCGCTCGTCAATCGACTCTTGCTTTTCGTAATCGCCATTCATGAAATCAATACAATGTTTGAAAGACGGGTTGGCAATGTCGTGGAACAGCCCCGCCAAAGTTGCTTTTTTGTCGCGCGTGAAATGCCAAACAATCAACGCCACGCCAATTGAGTGACTCAAATTGGAATACTTGAACTTCACATCAAACAAATCAGTATAATTGCAACCGCACGAAATCGAGTTTGGTTTCAAACGTTGCATCGCTGGCGTAGCAATATATTCTTGCAAAAACTCAGGAAAGTCGGGTGACAAAATCCGAAAAAACCGTTTCGTGAACATTTTGTCGTCGTTCAAATTATTTTTGTGCCGCATGTCTACTTATAATTGTAACACTTTTTGTGAGATTTCTAGTATTCGCCGGATATTTTTGTTACAATAGACGCGTGCAAACAAATAAGAAAGTTTATAAACTGACGAAGCGAGCGAAAAGCGGACTGGCTGGTTTTTTTGAGGCGGTGACGGCTTGTCTGAAAAATAATTTCTTGACGCGGCACCCGCGTGCGACGATGGTGGCGGCGTTGTTGTTGGCAACTGGCGTTTTCCTGACCATAACTCTCAGCAAAATCGGCGCTTGGTCGGTCTGGTTTGACGAAAGTTTTTCAGCCTTTATGATTCAGCAAGATTGGGGCGAGATTTGGCATTACACAGCGCTGGACATCAACGCGCCGCTGTATTATTTCGTGCTCAAAGTTTGGTCGCTGATAGTCGGGAACAGCGATATTGCGCTCAGGTTGCTCAGCGTATTACTTGGCGTGGGAGTTTTATTCAGCGGTTTCGCTCTTGCGCGGCGGTTGTTTGGGGCAAAAATTGGCTATTTGACCCTGTTATTTTTAACCCTCTCACCCATACTGCTGCGCTATGCCACCGAAATGCGCTGCTATACGCTACTGATTTTCCTGCTGATTTTGGCAACCCACGTCTTCGTTTTGGCGAACCAAAAACCCTCGCGCAAACTCTGGTTGCTGTATGGTTTTTTGATTGCCGCCGCTATGTGGACGCACTATTACGCCGCCCTGCCAATCTTGGCGCACTGGGTCTGGCGCGCTATCATGCTGCGCAAAAAGTTCTTCACGCGCGGGCTGGTTGAATCATTAATTTTCGCCGCGATTTTGTTCCTGCCATGGCTGCCCGTCATGCTCAGGCAGCTTTCCATCGTTCAAGCCAACGGCTCATGGATACCGTCATTTGGGTCGGACACAATCGGAAACTTTTTGGGCGAAACAATGGCATACACCACCCACAGCCGAACGGGCGGCGTCCTCACGCTGGGGCTGACTTTGGCGCTCATATTATTAATCAGCCTACTTGTTCAAACGCGGCAAAACTTGACCAAAAAACTGCAACCAAACTTTTTGCTACTTTTATTAATTGTCCTGCTGCCGCCCATAACTCTCGCCATCCTCTCCATGCCACCCCTCCGCCCCACCTTCATCAACCGCTATGTAATTTTCTCAATGGTCATGTTCAGCTTTCTGGTCGCTCTGGCGGTCGGTGCCAAATTGAAATCGCCAAAAGCAAAAGTCACCCAAGCTGCCTTGCTAATCTCAATGTTGGCGCTCAGCGGTTGGGGCGTGCGAAACGTGTTGTATTTTGGCAATTATAATTTTGACACCAACGCAGTTTCTATGGCGCAAAAATTAATGTCGGAAATCGACAGCGCGTCCTCAGAAAAAACCAGTGTCATCGCGGAAACCCCATGGATTTTTTACGACGCCAACGTTTATGCTACAAACAAAAACCCAGTGTATTTTCTGGACAGCAGAGCGGAATATGAATACAGCACCTCGCTTGCCATGTTGCAAGCCGACACCACACACAAAATCTTCGACCTCTCCGAGTTCGCTCAAAAAGATCAAAAAGTCTGGTTTCTCAGCTCATCCGAAACAGCCAGTTCGCCACCCATCGAAAATTGGGAACTGCTCCGAACCATCACCGTCACCGACCCCATCGACGGCCACCGCCACAATGCGCTGGAATATCTGGTCAAACAAAACCACCAAGAAGATTCAGGACATGAATAAGCTAATTTTTGTCACCGGCAATCAGCGAAAAATCGACAACGTCAAACCGATTTTTGATAAATATGGCATAGATTTCATGGCGGTGGCAGTGGACATTCACGAGATTCAACATCACGACCCAATGGAGATTACCAAAGCCAAAGTGATTGCCGCTTATGATATTATTAAAAAACCTGTGCTGGTCAATGATACCAGTTGGTCGATTCCGGCACTAAATGGTTTTCCGGGAGGCTATATGAAAGATGTCAATCACTGGTTCACGGCTGAAGATTGGTTGAATATCATGAAAAACAAAACCGACCGCACAATTATTGCACAAGAAAAGACGGCTTTTTATGACGGACAGTCTTTGAAATTGTTTGAAGAAGATGTGTCGGGATTTTTTCTTGACCAACCCAGAGGCAAATGCGATACAAAACTGGAACTGGTGGTCTCTCTTTATGATGGAATATCCATTGCTGAACACTACGAAATGGAAAAGAAACATGGCCGGCAACTGTTTCATCGGGAACATTGGGTGGAGTTTGCAAAGTGGTATTTGTCACAAACTGAGCCGCAGGGCAAGCATGTTTAAATGCCGGCGCTACAAGTCACTTTCGACAACCTTACCCAACAATCATCACACCTGCCCCACCCACAGTCCTCAAACTATGTTTGTATTTTGTAAAAAAGTGCTATAATGTTTATGTATATGAGAAAGCCTTTGGAGAGAAATAACTGGATTAGTGCAGTGAAAAGTCGTCTTGCAACGCAGGTTTCGTACGGGGAGGATGAAATGAGTAGGAAAGTGCTGAAAAGGAGCCTATTGATTGTACTACCAGTGGTAGTTGCTAGTGTTTGGGGCGTAATCACCCTGCCAAATATAACGCAGGCCGCCGACACAACCTGCACGGCGGCGACGCTGACAGATCTGAACAATTGTATGAACACCGGCGCGGTGGGCGATAATGTGGTCATTACCATCACCGACAATATCAATATCACCTCTGGTATCAACGTTTCTAGCGGGCGCAATATCACGATTCAGTCGGACGATCCGGCTGGGCATCAATTAACGCTTACTTCTGGGATTTCGTGGGCTTTTCGGGTGGGGGCGGCCGGCCAGCAGTTGACGCTGAGGGATATCACGCTGAATGGCAATAGCAATTCCAACACCAGTTTGATAAGTTTTAGCGCTGCTGGTCAATTAACGCTGGGGAGCGGTGCGGTTTTGCAGGGGCATACTACCACTACCGCCACTCGCGCCGCCGTCGAGCTGGCCGCCGGAGCGACTGTTAATATCGAGGACGGAGCGATAATTCGGGACAACCGAGCGCCGGGCGGTGGGGCAATTTACGCTAATATCACTAACTCGAACCCCGCTACCATCAACATCAGCGGCGGTCGGATTTATAATAATTTTGCTGACAACGCCAGTTACGGCGGCGGTGCGATTCACGCTCGTCAAAACACCATCATTAATATCAGCGGAGGGGTGATTGGCGACGACAATCCGCAAGCGGCGGCGCCTTATAACCTGTCGCCTGGCAAGGTCGCTACCACTGGTAATCATAGCGAAGCACACGGCGGAGCAATTTATATCGCTGGTAACGCTAGTTACATTACTCAGTTAAATATCAGCGGCGGTGCAATTGCCGGCAACTATACCAGCAACTACGCCGCACGGCACGGCGGCGGTGTTTTCACGGGCGACTACGTGGCGATTAATATCACGGGCGGTGCCATTGACAACAACACCACCAACGGCAACGGCGGCGGAATTTATCAATACGGTGCAAACAGCAGTTTTTCGATAGCAGACGGCGGGATTACCAACAACATTGCCACTGGCGCCCTCAGCCCGACTGGCGGCGGTGCGTTAATCCATGCCAAAACCGTCAGCATCAGCGGCGGCCACTTTGACGACAACTGGGTGATTCCCTCCGATGGAGCCAACTATTCAGCGATTGCCGGCGGCATACAACTAACTGGGCCAGTCGACGGCACTGTGGACATCACTGGCGGCACGTTCAGCCGCAACCACGTCATTGCTAACGGCTTGACTAGTCAAGGTCTCGGCGGCGGTATGCGGATTAACGGCTCTTTGGCGACCTTCACTAACTTTTCTAATGTGGTGGCGAACGATAACGAATGCACCTCTGTCAACTCCACCGACCCCGCCAAACCGAGCGGCGCAAATTGCGGCATTTATATCAACGGCACGACAGGGCTAACGGCGATGGACAATATCACAGTGACCGGCAATGTGGCGGCGACTTCGGGCGGCGGTTTGGTTTTCAGCGGCACCAGTGCTGATAATTTCACTTTGACTAATTCAGTAATTAATAATAACTCAGCCCTTAGCAGCGGTTATGGCGGATTTCAATTTGCCACAAATGGCACACTGGCCGTGCCAAAAAACGTTACTATTACCAATTGCGAAATCAGTGGCAACCAAGCGGCTGGCAGTGCTGGCGGTGTGGCGGTGGGCAACTATACTAATTTGACAGTCAACGGTTCAACTCGGATTACTAACAACCGCTCGGGGCAAGGGACTACTGGCACCAGCGGCGGGATTTACGTCCCTACGGCGGGGCGGTTAACCCTTAGTGACAATGCGGAAATTAGTAATAATCAGGCCGGACGAATGGTCGGCGACGCACCAGTTTCAGACCCCGCAGCGACCGTTCAATATGGCGGTGTCGGTGGCGGCGTGATGATGGCGGCTGGCACGGCAGAGCGACCCGCTGCCTTGACCATAACCGACAACGCCAAAATCAGCGACAACCAAGCGACGTCGTCGGTGGGCGGAGTCCAAACTGGCAATTATACAGAGGTCGAACTGTCGGGCAACGGCCAAATTGTTGATAATCTGACTCGTGTGCAAGTCGGCGGTATATCAGTTGGTAATGATTCTAAAGCCACCATCAAAGATTATTTCAAGATTAATCACAACACAGCAATGACAAACATTGGCGGTGTTAATATCGGCACCAACGGCGTGGTGCTAATTGAGGACAGCGCCCAGATTAACGGCAACGTGGTAGGGGCGAGCCACGGCGGGCTATTTGTCGGGTCTGGCACGACGACGGTTACTATCAAAGACAATGTTCAGGTCAACGGCAACTTGGCAGGGCAGACCAACAATGGTTCGGCGGGCGGGATTAGTTTTACTGGGGCGAGTTTAACTTTGGAGGGCGAGGCTCAGGTTAATAATAATCAAGTCGGCACCAGCCATATCGAGGACGGCAAAGTGGTGGTGGACACTACTGGCAACGGCGGCGGGGTGCTGATGAACGCTGGTAGTTTGACAATTGACGGCAATGTATCTGTGTCGGGTAACACGACGACAGGAGTGGGCGGTGGAGTTTATGTCAACTCTGGTATTTTGGCGGTCAATATTACCGGCGGCAATTTTGATGACAATCAGGCGATTAGTAATGGTGGTGGTTTTTATCTTCGGCTGTCGCTGCCGATTACGATTAGTGGGGCGAGTATCAGTGGTAATCAAGCGAACATCGGCGGTGGTTTGTATTATTCTGGCTCGACGTCGAGCTTTACTGTGGCTGATAGTATTTTGGAAAACAACCAGTCGGCGGCGGCTGGCGGGGCGATTTATAGTTGGATAACTGGGGGGAGTAGCTTGCTGATAACTGGGCAAAGTCGGATCGCCGGCAACCAAGCCGGTAGCGATGGCGGAGGGGTGTGTGCGAATAGTCTGGCTGTTAACGGTGATGTGGTTATTACTGACAACAAAGCCCAGCTGGGCGGCGGTATTTTGCTGGCTGGCGATCAGCCGACCGTGATTAGCGGCTCGGTAGAGATTTCGGGTAATGAGGCATATGATGGCGGCGGGATTTATCTCAAAACTACTCGCAAGTTTGGTCTTAGTCTCAGCGACACGGTTCAGATTTTGGACAATACGGCGACTAATAACGGTGGTGGGGTATGGGCGGATTATGAGAGTCTGCCACTGATCGACGTGGCGGCTGGTGTGCAGTTTGCGGGTAACTCGGCGGCAACGTCCGAACCAGTGGTAGCGCCGATCGACCTGCCGACCTATAACGCCCATGTTCTCACGACCCAGTGGACGACGCCGTTCGCTCGCGGCTACAACAATTATGACATCGCCTATGCCGCCACCAAGTTCAAAATCACCTTCGACCCCGCTGGCGGCGAACCAGCGGTGGCTGATGTCGATGTCTATCATGGCGATGTGGTGTCCGAGCCGACTGTCTCGCGCGCCGGCTACAACCTGGTCGGCTGGTTTTATGAGAAAAACGGTGAATTTGTTCGGTTTAACTTCGACCAAGACACCATTACCAGCGACCTGTTTTTGGTGGCAGTTTGGGAGTTGATTTCGCCAGACGTACCAAACACTGGTCTGTTCGGCACGAGCCGACAGTTAACGATTTGGCTAGCAGCGGCAACAGCGACAGTGAGTTTGGCGACAGTAGCCCTGGTTATGCGACGTATACGCCGAGTGTGGCTAATTCGCTGATCAATATGACCACCAAGCCACCCATCATCGGCGGGGGTTGCGTAAAGTTTATAAACTTTTCAAAACCGCCCACCGCCCAGAAACCTTGACGATATGTTTACGTTTGCTTACAACTAAAAGCGTCAGAGTAATGATATTGCTAGACTGACGAGCAAGCTTTGTTTCTTTCCCCAGCTGATAGAGTTATTACAACGTACGTTATAACAACAAAGGAGAAAAATATGGCCCACGTTAGTCAACATCATAAAAAGACCCGAATCATTGCCGTGGCGGCGCTAGTCGCTGGCGTTTTGGGACTCGGCGTGGCGTTCGCAGCTCTTAGTACCACTCTCTTGATTAATGGTCAGGCCACCATCAAAAGTGCCAGTTGGGACATTTACTGGGATAGCCTCCAGTGTACGCCAAGTGGTGAGGCACAAGTTTCAAGTTCCACCATTAGCCAAACGGCTACTTTAAAAGACACGGTCAATATCAACGCCAACTTCACAGCCAACGGCGATAAAGTGGTTTGCACCTTAGTGGCGAAGAATGATGGCAGCCTGGACGCCGAAGAGAAACATCAGATTGAGATGACTCGCAGCCGACCACATAAGAAGAATGACAACTGCTTTATTGAGCAACGCAACAATGTGGTAGTTAGGAAGTACTTAGGCTATGAACGTTATGATTGTCAGGCAGCAGTCATAGTGATGAATCAGCTCTATGCGGTGCTCCGGCTATATGTTAACTTCTTTCAGCCTAGTTTTCGGTTAGAGAGTAAAGTTAGTTACAGCAGTTTAGGCATCCAGCGCAAGGGCCAAAGACGAATCTATGACCAGCCAGCTGCACCTTATGCTAGAGTGTTGGCTTTGCCTGATGAAGACTTTCCGGGTGAGACCCTAGCAAACAAACAGCAACTAGCGAGAGCAACCAAACAACGACTAAGATTACAATATGAGACCTTGAATCCTGCCAGACTAAAGAGTAAGATTGAGATATTAACAATTAAGTTAGAAAGGGTTCAGAGAGAACTCGGTTACCATTATTAGGAGATTGCGGGGAGACTGATTCTAGTATGACAGCTAGTTTTTGACTCGCCTAGGAGCGGCAAAGCCGCTGCATTAGTCGACCAATTACGTGGTTATGGATAGCCGCAGGGTTTGGTGACACTTATTTATTATCTAACGCGGTGATTGAGTTTGGTTAATTTAACTATGTAACATGGGTTAGCGAGTTATGTGCTGGCTAGTCTTTCACGATATGAGTAAAGCCCCCCTCTTTTTGAGGGAGGCTGAAATAACCTTTGAACAAAGGGTGTTGAGTTTCGGCTTACTTTGCAAAACCGTTAAATTGCACCATTTCCTTGAAGGTGCCGATTTGCTGTAACGGCTGGAGAAATGGATGTTTTGCATGGTAATTCGCGAAAACATCCGCTGTTGAAGGACCCTCAGTCTCGTCGACTTCTTGCGTTGACGAAACTTGTTGCTGGGCAGCAATAAAGCTGTCAAACGGATTGCCGTCACTGGCAGACGCCACAGCCGGAGCCGCCATCATCGCCGTTGCCGTCACTACTGCCACTACTTTTGCTTTCTTCATTTAGTGCCTCCTTGGGCTTTTTATGCCCGCTCAAAATGTGAAACATCTATCAATCAAGCCAGTGTTACCGGCCGGATTGCCAACCCTATTGTCAAAGATCAACTGGTTCAACTGACAGACAAACTAACCCTAAAATTAGTCTGAACAGCCAAATTAACCTGAACCATTGTATCTCACCATACATGCCAAGTCAATACTATTAAGGACAAGTTTTTTGGCATTTTTCGCAAGAGAAAATTATCTCTGTATCTTCCTGTCGGTCTCGTTGGAGGTTGTGCAACAAGACTGGCAAAAAGAGCCGTGACTGGGGTGACGAGCTAAGTTATGCAACAGCGCCATTCCGGTATTTTATATTTTACTTTTTTCTGTATAATAAAGTTAGTTACCACAACTTAAGTGAAGGGGGTTTTGAGGTTATGGAAGGAAAACAATGGAATGCGCAAGTGGCGAAAGACTCAAGGGATTGGGCGTTTATTGTGGTGCTTTTGGTGCTTTGTTGGCCGATTGGCTTGCTCATGTTGCTCAGAAAGTCAAACGTCGACCGGTCGGCGACTTTCAAAGGTGGTGGTGTGGCTGGGGTCATGGGGTGGATATTGACGATTCTCGGTTTGTTCGGGATGTTAGGAAGTAGGTTTGAAGTTGCCACCATGATCACCAGCGCAGGGCTTTTGACAGGTGGCATCTTGTTGATTGTGAAATCCAAACAGATGAACGCGAAAGCCAAAAAATACAGATTATACATCAGCATCGTGGTCAACGAGGGCGAAACGAGCATTGACCGCATCGCTCAGTCGGCGGGGATGGACGCCGACGAAGTTCAAATTGCTTTGCAAGAAATGCTGGATAGAGGGTTTTTTCACGGGCATATTAATCAGAAAACTCGCGAGTTAGTGTTGGCAAAATCGGGAGTGGAGGCGAAAGATGTGGGCAACATCCAGTTTGCGGTGGTGCGTTGCGAAAATTGCGGGGCTGACAACAAGGTCGCACTGGGACACGTGCAGCGGTGCGCTTATTGCCGGTCGTTAATCAGGACGAACGCGGACGGGTCTTTGGTTAGCGGGCGCTGAGTTTTTGGTTGGCATTTTGTCGGGCGGTGTGAGCTTTTGGGCGGAAAACAAAATAGGACAACTTCTCGAAATTATCCTATTTTGGAGGCACCTGCGGGAGTTGCACCCGCCTACGCGGTTTTGCAGACCGCTGCGTAACTGCTCCGCCAAGGCGCCTTCACACTAATTATATCAAAAATCTTGTTTTGTGGCGAGAGTTTGGTATAATGAAACTGTGTTTCGTTGTCGCGAGTGTAGCTCAGTTGTTTAGAGCGCTTCCTTGCCAAGGAAGAGGTCGAGAGTTAGAGTCTCTTCACTCGCACCATATAAAGTTTAATAGGTCTTTTTTTATGGAAAAAAATGTGAAAATTATTTGTTTCGTTGGCATGAGCGGTAGTGGAAAGTCTACGGCGGCAGAGTATGTGAAGAGCAAAGGTGTGCCAGATATTTATTTCGGCGGCATGATTTATAAGGCAATGCGCGAGGCGGGGCTTGAGATTACGCCGGAGAGCCAACAGCGGTTTCGTGAAGAGATTCGCCAAAAAGAGGGCAAGGATTTTGTGGCGAAGCGGGTGATTGAGGAGGCGCACAGGTTGATTCAGTCGGGGCAGCGCCGGATTATTTTTGACGGGCTTTACACTTGGAGCGAGTATCGGATTTTGAAACATGCGTTTCCGGGTGAAATTACGATTGTGGCGTTGGTACCAAACAAGCATTTGCGGCATCATCGGTTGGCGACGCGTCCGGAGCGACCATTCACCGAAAAGGAGGCGAACGAGCGCGATTGGTCAGAGGTGGAGAATCTGGAAAAGGGCGGCCCAATTGCGATTGCGGATTACTTTGTGCAAAATAACAAGTCAATTGACGATTTGCATGCGAAGTTGGAGGAGATTTTGAAGGAAATTAGGTTTTTTGAGTAGCTCCCGCTCGCTCATCAATCTTGTTGCAACACCCAACAAAAATCACCGATAATACTTCAAACAATCCACCGGTTTCTTCCGCGCCGCGCGGAAAGCGGGATAAAGTCCGAACACCACGCCAACGGCTATAGAAATCGAAAAAGCAGTCTTCACAATGTCCAGCGAAATGAAAGGCAGAATTGGCGTGAAGAGCGCCACCGCGCTGGCGCCCAAATAGCCAAAAACAAAGCCCAAAACGCCACCCATGATGGATAAAATCAAAGCTTCAATCAAAAATTGCACCATAATCTGCCCACCCCACGCGCCAACAGCTTTACGAATGCCAATTTCGCGCGTGCGCTCGGCAACGGTAACCAGCATGATATTCATAACGCCAATGCCACCGACCACCAACGAAATGCCGGCGACAATGGATAAGGTGATTGACATCAGGCTCAAAATGTTTTCCGCTGGGCTATAAATACTCTCCCCCGACAGCACTTCAAAATCTTTGGCGTTTTTGTGGTTTTTGGCAACGGCTTGGTCGACAAGATTGGCGACAGTGGCGGGATCTTGACGGGTGCGCAAATTGATTTGCTGAATTTGCGGCGTTTTGTCGACAATCGGCGACTTTTCAATGCTCATGAACATGGCCTCGTCAAGGTTGACGTTGTTGATGTTGATAGGGTCGGCAATTGGCGACAACACGCCCACCACCATGAAACTCTCACCCTTGATGATCAGTTTTTTGCCGATGGTGTCAACAGAATCGAACAACCGCACCGACAGGCGCGAACCCAACACAATGGTGTTTTGCGACAAACTACTGTTCAAATCGTCGTCGTCGCGCGCCGTTAACCCAAAAATATTGAAAAAGTCCGGTGTAGTGGCAATCACACTACTCACCGCGTCGTTGTCGCCCAACAGCTCGTGCTGGCTGACCGACACCGGCGCAACCAGCATCGTTTCATCCAAACTTTTGACAGAGGCGACGTCTTGCAGAGTCAAACTACTGCTGGCAAAAGACATGGAATCGGTCAAGTGTGAAAAAATATCTTTGGCGTGGTTGGTATAAGTCGGACGCACAACAATCAGGTCGTCGCCGTACTGTTGGATCTGGTCGCTGATAATACGTTTCACCCCGCCGGTCAGCGACAAAATCGTCACAATGCTCGCCACGCCGATGGAAATCCCCAACACCGTGAGGAACGACCGCGAACGATTGGCTTTCAAAGACTGCGCGGCGTCGGAAATGTGATTTTTCAACAAAAACTTCATCTTCTCCTCCTCTGGCGGGCGGGATTTTTCGCGACGCGTTTGTTGATGTTGATGTCTGTGTCGATGTGCCCGTCAATGATGTTGATGACGCGCGTGGCGTATGCCGTGAGGTTGGCGTTGTGGGTTACCATGATAATCGTGTTGCCCTGTTCGTGGATTTCGCGCAGCTCCTCCATCACGATGTGGCTGGCACGGCTGTCCAGATTGCCAGTCGGCTCGTCCGCCAAAATAATGGAGGGGTTGCCAACAAGAGAGCGCGCGATGGCAACGCGTTGTTGCTGCCCGCCGGAAAGTTGGTTCGGAAGGTAATATTCACGCTCATTAAGTTGGAATCGCCCAAGCATTCGGCTGGCGGTTTTGAGGCGTTTGGTCTTGCCGACGCCGCGATAAATCAGTGGCAACGCCACATTTTCAATCACCGTCATGCCTTGAATCAAGTTGAAGTTTTGGAAAATCGTGCCGATTTTTTCGTTGCGCAACCTCGCCTGTTTGCGCTTGCTAATCCGCGCAACGGGGTGATTGTCAAGATAATACTCGCCATAAGTCGCCCGATCCAACAGCCCGATAATATTCAGCAAAGTGGTCTTCCCACAACCGCTTGGGCCGGTCACCATCACAAACTCGCCCGACTTGATTTTGAGATTGACATCGCGCAATGCCAAAGTCTCCGCGTCGCCGACGCCAAAGCGCTTGTTTAACCCCCGAATCTCAATAATCGTCGCTGTCATATAGATATTATATTTTTTGCCGCACGATTAAACAAGCAGAACCACCATACATTTTTGAGATTTTTGAGTAAACTTTTTCCCCTGCTTGGTTTAGAGCTTATGAGGAGTTATTTTTTCTACATTTTACATTCAAGAAAAAAAATGCTATGATGTCAATCGAAATCATCAACCATTTTTGAATTGGGCTTTAATCCCAATTCAAAAATATAAATGATTTTGAAAAGGAAGAAAACCTTTTCGAAAAAGGTTTTCTTAATTATAAGGAAGAGTGGCCGAGTGGTTGAAGGCGCACGCTTGGAAAGCGTGTAGGGGTAGCAATATCTCTCACAGGTTCGAATCCTGCCTCTTCCGCCAACCGTGTGTTAAAATGATACAGAGTATCGTCAACATGGGGCATTAGCTCAGCTGATTAGAGCGCTTCGCTGGCAGCGAAGAGGTCAGGAGTTTGAATCTCCTATGCTCCACCACGGTTTTTCCCATCAAGAAGTTATTGGCGTTGAGAGTCATTGACGGGTGTGGTTGGGGTGTTGTGAAAGTATTTTTTTTTGGGGGTTTTAGTGTTGTAATTTTTACAACACTACAGGGAAGCTAATATGCGCCAGCCACCGCCCGCCAACCGGTGCCGTTGAGCGCGGACCCATACCTGCTTGCTGAGGCGAACAACCCTGGATAACTACCGCTGTGGCCTCCGAGAGAGAGCTTTTTTTTCACGCGAGCAACCTGCTCCCGCATGCGTGATACAACTTTCCCAGACTTACTTTTACTCAACATATTGAGTAAATTGTAACATAAGCACGAAATGAAATGCAAGCGCGTTTTTGTTGGGGTGGACGGGAGTTTTTTAATCGCAAAACACAAAACACTGTAATACTCAAAATAACCCCCAACAAGGTCTTGTTGGCACCAACCCCCACTTCACAGGGCGCGGCAAAACCGCTCAAATCTTACTTCGCGTACTCCACCGCCCGCGTCTCGCGGATCACGTTGACCTTGATAATGCCCGGATATTGCATGGTGGCTTCGATTTTGTTCGCAATGTCGCGCGCCAGTTTCAGCGCCGATAAATCGTCAATCTGTTTCGGCTCCACAATCACGCGGATCTCACGCCCAGCCGACACGGCGTACGCTTTGTCAATGCCGCCAAAACTAAGCGCAATGTTTTCCAAATCGCGCATGCGTTCCGCAAAGTTTTCAGCGCTGACATTTCGGGCACCCGGTCGCGCCGCCGACAGCGCGTCCACAATTTTCACAATAATCGCCTCCACCGTGGTCGGTTCAATGTCTTCGTGGTGCGCCGCCATCGCGTGCACAATCGCCTCTTCCAAACCGTATTTTTTCGCAAGCTCCGCGCCGATTTCAGCGTGCTTGCCCTCAATTTTGTGCGTCACCGCTTTGCCGATGTCATGCAACAAAGTCGCGGTTTTGGCAATGCGCTTGTCCGCGCCGATTTCTTCCGCAATTAACCCCGCAATATGCGCCATCTCCACCGAGTGCAACAGCACATTCTGTCCATAAGACGTGCGAAACTTCAACTCGCCTAGCAACCGCAAAATCTCTCTGGGCAACCCCACCACGCCCACCTCGCGCGCTGCATCCTCGCCCGCGCGGTTAATTTCCTTGTCAATCTGTTTCTCGGCTTTCACCACCGTATCCTCAATCGAAGTCGGATTAATCCGCCCATCTTTCATCAACAACTCCAACGCTAGCCGCGCCACCTGTCGGCGCACCGGATCGAACGAAGACAATACAATCATGCCGGGCGTGTCGTCCACCAAAATGTCCACACCTGTCGCCCGTTGCAAAGCCTGAATATTGCGCCCCTCTTTGCCGATAATCCGCCCTTTCATCTCGTCGTCCGTCAACTTCAAAGCCGTCACCGTGCGATCTGCTGTCACCTCCGAGCTCATGCGCTCCATCGCCGTCACCAAAATCGTTTGCGCCATCTCGTCCGCGTCTTCTTTGATGTCGTGTTGCTCCTTTTTCACCAGCCCAATCAAATCGTTTTTGATATCTTTCTCGGTCATGGTCAGCAGTTTCTCTTTCGCGCTGGCCTTGGACAGCCCCGCGATTTTCTCCAACTTTTCCTGTTGTTTGGTGCGGATGGCGCGGATTTCATTCTTCAAACTTTCGAGACTGTTTTCCTCCGCCCGCAACTTCTCTGAACGCGTGTCCAAATCCTCCAATTTCTTGTCAAGGCTGGCCTCGCGCTCCGCCGAACGACTCTCCATCCTCTTCCACTCGCGCCGGTGCTCGTCTTCCTCTTTTTTTGCCGCGTCTTTGATGTTCAACGCCTCTTTTTTCGCGTCCATCAAAATCCCATCGGCCTCTTTCTTCGCCTTGCTAATCAAGTTGTCTACATTGTCCTTGACCTTGGTCGCCTTATATTTATTGTACCCAATTACCGCGCCACCAGAAACCCCAGCGCTGATAATACATGCTATTATTATACCTATCATAGAATCCTTTCAGAATACGGTGATGTTATCAATGTTTAATATTCCACAATCCATTATAACTGAAAAAATCAGATTTTTCAAGACTAAGTTGGTATTAAATCCTTATAACACTTCCCCACCTTTATGAAACCTTGTTGTATCAATAAAGCCAAAGTTACTGTATAATATTATACACATGCGCAATAAATTGCTCCAAAAGGCAGAGTCCGCCATCAAGAATGCTGAGTTTTATTTTTTGAGCTTGAAAAATGACATTGCGCAGGCGCGGCATCACCAACAAAATACTCCGGCCGCCGAATATTTTGGCGCAGATCCGGTGGCTTATGCGGACTTTTTGTACAAAAATCCCAACTTCAAGAAATATATTTTTTGGATGATTGTGGCGCAAAAGCTTGATCGGGCGATGACGCGCAGGTTTGCCCTGATTTGGTGTGGGTGGTTTCTGTTTATTTTGCTTTGCGTGGCGCTGGCTCCGCTCGATCGCACGGGGACGATAGCAATGTATATCATAGTTATTGGTTTTGTGTCGTTTTTTGGCACTGTCATTTGTTCGGCGGTTTTTTGCACCGACACCGAATATCGCAGTTTTTTAGCAAAAACGTTCTTGCGAGACCTTATTTTCGGAGCAGTGCCGGAGTTTTCCACAACTTTTCCGGAGCACACCACCATCCCCAGCCACGAAGTGTGCGAACACACGGGCGTCACAGATGTGGGGAATGTTTTGGCAACGGGGGTAATGAAGTGGCGGCTGTGGCCGCTGACCCTCAGAACGCGGTTTTTCGGTAAGAAAAAGCATGATACAGCCAATTTGGTTGATACTGCCATAAAACGCACCGTGACTGATTCCCGCTACTCCACCAAAACCCGCCACGAAACCGTGTTCATGGGGCCGCTCAGCGCGGGGCGGTTCGCGGATTTGTCCTTAGAATTGAAAAACAAAGGCAAAAAGGCGTTTGTGGGTCTGTATTATGACATTTTTGGACGCAAATTGTTCCAAAACTTGCGCGGCAACGCCATTTTGATTCGCGCCAACGAAACCTTGGTGGCGTCCGCAACAGAGGCGACGATTCACGCCATTCACGACAACAAATATAATCATCATTTTGTGGATGAAACCCTGAACAAGGTTTTGGATTGCCGGATTAGTGGGTTCAAGGGCTTTTCGAACCTTGAAGAAATGCATTTTGAGGCCACGCGGATTATGACGGCGGCGTTTGAGGAGCGGCTACTGTTTTTATACAAGCGCTACAACGCCTTCAACCTGACTTTTACGGATAAAGGCTTAAACTTCAACGTGTCACCACGTCGCAGTGCTTATGCCAAAATCAAGCGTGGCGAGTTTATGGATTTCAAAAAAACTTATGCGGAGGCGGTGGTGGACAGCACGGTGCCAAAGGCTTCCGACAAGGATTTTTTCCGATACTATCGCGTGTTCCCCCTCATTGAAAAAGTGTATCTTTGCAAATATTTGACAGATTTTTGGTATGCGTACATGGCGCCGCAAGATTATCACGCGCTGTCAAAACAGCTGGTTTCGGGTTATGAGCCAAAACTGCTCGCGATTGAAACCATGAAATGGAAAGAGTTCAAGCAAATATTTGACACTGAGCTGGACGCGATATATAATAAAGCAAAGGCATTAAAGGAGGTGACCAGAGATGGAATTGGTTAGTAAGCAGTTTGCGGGGATTGAAACCGAGATTTATAATTGGATTTTTACGAACTGGTGGATTACGCTTTGCGTGATTCTCGTTTTGCTGTTCATTTTCATGTATAACAACTTGAACAACGCTAAGCGCAAAACAGAGGAATCTTTCAGCAATATCGACACGTATCTTGAGCAACGGTTTGACGAAATCAGCGCGTTGTTGGAGCAGGCGGAGCGGGCTTATCAGCACGAAGAGCGCACGTATGCCGAGATTGCGGCGTTGCGCGCACGGGTGAACACCGCCCGCAACAATGGCACGCTCAACGACAAAATCGTGGCGGACAACAGCATTAATTCCGCGTTTCAGGTCGGCATGCCGCTGTGGCCGTTGCAGGAGCGCTATCCGGAGCTCCGGTCGATTGAAACTTTGGGCGTGCACACGGCGACCCGCACTTCTTCGGTGGAAGAAAATATCAGCTCAGCGCGCCGGACATATAACCGCAACGCCACGTCGTTCAACACCAAACGCACGGCTTTTCCGACCAATATTATTGCGGCGATTTTTGGGTTTAAGGAGCCATTCAAGCTGTTTGAAATGTCGGCAAATAAAACTGAGCGCCCGACGATTAATAATGCTGTGACTTCCAGCTCCACCGCCGCCCATCGACAGCAACAGGTGGAACAGCCTGACGGCACCGGCGCGGCGGGAGTGAAGCCGGCGGTGGACGCGGGCATTGCGCCGACGGAAACGGACGCACCGCCAAAAGTTGGTGTTTAGCCAGCGGATAGAGCCTTGTTGTTTGTTGTGTTCAAGTGGTGTCCACGCTTTTTGGGGTGTATTTTGAAGCTAAGTGCTAAAAATGTGCGAAAACTGCCAGTTTTTAGCGCTAAAAATGTGTAATTAATCCCTTGTTTCCACAGTATAAATGATTGTCGCTTGGTACTCCCCTGCGGGTATTGCGAAATCTATTTTTGCGCCAAAGTGGATACTGGTGACGTCGCCGGTTGCGTTTTCTTGGGCAGTGGCTCTGATGGTCAAGGGAGCGCTGCTGCTTGGGATTTGGCAGAGTTGTTCCGCGTCGCGGTTCGATGTGCTGAGAGTGAACCCCCAAGTATTAACAGACAACGGAACAGTAGTGTTATCCAAACTGCTGCCGCTCCAAGTACAAGTGTTTGCCGTGCCGGTGACGTAGTCGTCTGACAAGAGGTGTTTCAAGTCTTTGGCGTGTGGGTCGGAGCTGGGTTTGTCGGTGGATATGGAGAGGGAGTAGCCATTTGGGTGGTTGGTGATAGTGGTAGCGACACTAGTAGCAGTGCCGAATATACCAGAGGGACTAGGGTTTAGTCCACTACTGCCGCCAATATCAACCATACTCCGGTCGACAGTTATGGAGATATAAATCTCTTCGTATAGGAACCCGCTGACCACATTAGCACGGTCGCCATTTTGGCTTTCGTTTGAATCGAGTTGGCCGTTGCAGGCGGTGCCACTGTTGCCGGTGTCACCACCATAGGATAGATCATCGTTACAGACTGCCGCCAGAACCGCACTATAAATACCATTGTCTACTGTTACGGCCACCAAACCTGGCGTATGGGCTGGCACGGTGGCGGTCAAAGTTTGGGTGCCGTCGCCATTATCCACCACCGACACATCCGTCGCAACCACCGCCGCCGCACCGGTGTCAAAGGTTACCGTATAACCCGGCAAACCGCCCTCTGACATACAGCGCACCGGCAGCCCGTAATTACGCTGGACACTATTGGCAGGGCCGACCGACCCACTAGAAAAGGCAAATCCCATCGTCCACGCAAACTTGCTATGCCCGTCGCCACGATAATTTGACCCCCATAAATCAGTGTTCTGGCCGACATCTGTCCAACCCGACACGCCGAGACCATTCGTGCTGTAATAACCAGCCATCGTTGCCCGAAACTCGCCATTAAACTTCCAACCATCAGGATAAAGAGTCCAATTTGCCTGATAAGTCGGGTCAAGATTATCACTAAACCCAGCCATTCGCGCATTCAGCATACTAAATTCGTTAGTGGTAACGAACTGATAACCCCCACGCGGCAACCGCCAATTGGCCGGACAAATGTCGCCGACCGCATCGACTGGCGCGACATACTCTGACGAACAAGTGCCGTTACCGCTGGTGCCGTCGCCCCCAGCCGTCGCCGCACACCAGTTATAATGATAACCATAAAAAGTCGGGTCGTTAAGATCACTCGACTGCGGACTATAAGCCATCACCTTCGGCTCGGTGAAACTGGCACTGCCAATGCTAATTTGCGGCAACGTCCACGCCTGCGAGATATTCGTATTACTCGGCGAGAGCGCCGTCGTCCCCGTCGTTGACCCCAGTTTAAGGTTATTTATCATCCAACAATTACCGTCCGCCAGTTTACGCACCATATACTCCTGTCCGTCGCGCGTGTCCGTCAGCGTCAGCGTGCTAGCCGCATTCGGATTCGCCGTGTCATAAACTGGCATAGTTTTACAATATTCAGTTGACATTCCCTGCATGGTAGTCGGCGTCGCCAGCGTCGGCACAATAATATTCTTCCCCGTAATCGTTACCGTCGCCCCACCCTCCTCAATATCGTGGTTAGGCGTAATAGAGTCGATAATCATCGGGTCAAGATAAGTATAAGCATTCGTGAGAGTGGCGTTCGACGTGCCGTTATCGACCTTGACCGAGACAACAGCAGTAGCGTGAGCCGGCGTTACCGCGGTAACCGTCTGCGTGCCGTCGCCGTTATCGACGACGCTGACGTTGGTGGCTGGTATGTTGTCGAAAGTAACTGTTGGGGTGAACGATTCGCTATTAGTTACACACCGCACCGCAAACCCGTAGCGCCGGTAGTAGGCATGATCGCCTGGGTAGACGCTGACAGTGCTGAAGTACAGGGCGTACCCGTTCGACGCCGAGTAAACCGTAGACGACCAAAAGGCCCCGAACTGTCCCTGCCCGTCGAAGCTTGAGTCCCGGTACCCAAGCAACACACCCCGAAATGCACCAGAAGGTTGCCAGTTGGTGTAGTAGGTGCTGTCTGTTGAGCCTGTGGTGGCAGTCGGGTCGTTCATTCTGGCATTAAGGAATGGGAGGTCGTTGTCGATGTCGCTTGAATCGTAATAGCCACTAGGCAAACGCCAATTGGCTGGGCAGATAGAGCCTGGGGCTTCTGCTCCGGCGGTGCTGAGGCTTTGGGGGACGGTGCCAGCGGTGGCGGTGTAAAAGTTGTAGATATAACCACAACCAGTTTGGCTATCGGAATTATAAGACGAGCCGTTGGCACAATCAGTCAGGTTTGTCGGATTAACTTGTCGCCAAGCATCAAAGTTTGGTGCGGTTGCTGTGCCGTTTCCATTCCTAGTCATATAGCCACTATTAGTAAAGTTCCCTGTCATATTGGGAAGAGCCGTGCCGCCTTGAGTGCCGTCCTGTGTAAACCAAACTGTTGTATTATTTACAACATCGGTGTCAGCAGGTGTTAAAGTCAGGCCATTGGTTAACTGTAACTTGAGATTATCAAGAAACCAACACTTGTCGTCGGCTAACTTCGCAATATTATAATCTTGGTTGTTTCGAGTGTCCTTCAAAGTCAAAATCGCCGCCGGATTTGTGCCATCATACACCGTCATCGTCGCACAATATGCTTGGCTCATTTCCTGTAACGTGGTTGGCGTGGCGACGGACGGTATAATATTCCGCCCCGTAATCGTTACCACCGTGCCGCCGGCCGTCGGGCCGAGCGTCGGGCTGATACTGGTCAGTTCCAGCGGTGGGTCGGTGTAGGTATAGGCGGCCGCTACGGTCGCCGTGTCGCTGCCCACTGCCACTGCCACATCGACTGTCCCAGCGGTGTGAGCCGGCACAGCGACGGTTATCTCGGTGTCGCTCGACGATATGACCGTCGCCACTACGCCGTCAAAAGTTACTGTCGGGGTGGGTGCTGCGTAGGTGCTGTCGGCTAGACAGCGAATGGATAGGCCGTCGTTACGAAAAACGGCATCGGCATCAGGGCTGACGTGTATTTCGTAGCCAGTTTCGACCCAATTATAATCATCGCCATAAACCAAAAACATCGCCTTTTCCTGTTCAGCCGGAATCATCGAAGACGACCAATAAAGACCATAAAGATTACCCCAGTTTTGGTAATACTGTATCTGACCACTACCGCTAAGATTGGCGGTAAACCACGCTGCGTCGACCCCCTGAAACGGCCCGTCGAACCGCCAGTTGTCCGCAAAACTGGGGTTGGCAAAAGCATTACTGGGGTAAGCAACGTCTTGGTTGCCGTTTACGTAACCGGCCATATAGGCGTTCAGTTGGTCAAACTCGTTATTCGGGTCTTTGACATCGCCGCCACGAGGCAAGCGCCAGTTCAGCGGACAAATGTCCTCATCGGCGTCGACGGGCGGCTCCGTTTCCCCAACACAAGTGCCAAAACTGTTGACCTGACCACCTGTCGCCAGACACCAGTTGTAATAAAGGCCGGCGAAATTGGGCGAGGTGATGTCTCTTTCTTCGGAATTGGGCATATAGGGGTCATAATCGGGGTTGTCCGAAAATAGACCATAAGCCAGCGGTTCGGTGTAAGAATTTTTGTTGAGGTCGGACGGGTGAACCAGCAGGTCGTCGCTGATATTGGTGTCGGCGGGGCTTAAAGTAAGGCTGCTGAAGTCCAGCGGCAGACGCAAGTTGTTTATCATCCAACACTTGCCGTCGGCCATCTTGCGAATCATATATTGTTGGGGCGGAACGCCACGCCGGTCGAACAGGACGATGGTGCTGGCTGGGTCGGGGTCGGCCGGGTCATAAATCGGCATGGCGGCGCAGTGGTCGGCGGAAAAAGTCTGCATCGAGGGCGTTTGGCTGAAGTCGCCGCTGATGGTGATGACTTCGCCGCCGCCGGTCAGGCCGCTGGTTTGGTCGAGACTGGGGGTCGGCAGCGTGCCGTAGGTGTAGGCACTAGGCAGTTGGCTAGTGATGCCGCCGGCGGTAACAGAGACATTGTAAGGGGTTTGGCTGGGGTCATTCGGGCCGGTTTTACATTTGACACTCGTGCCGTCGGGGGCGATATTGGTGGTAATGTAGGTCGAGCCAGTTACGAGGTCGATACAGGGGGAGTCGCCGATGGAAATGGTCAGGTTGTTCGGCGTAGCCGGAATAAAAGCGGTGATGTTGATGGGGGTGGGGTTGGCGGCTGGCGTGTCGGTCAGGCCGTCGCCCAGTTGACCTAGTGCGTCGACGCCCCAACTGTAGACTTGGCCGGTTTCGGTCAGGGCAAGAACGTATGCGTCGCCTGCTGATAAACCGGTGATTTTGCCTTTCAAGCCAGCAAAATTAGCGGTAATTTCGGTGGGCGTGGGGAAATAACTGGTGTCAGTCGTGCCGTTGCCGAGAAAGCCGTAGCCGTAATAATCACGGCCGAAAGTATAAACTTGACCGCTGCTAGTAAGGACAGCGGTGAAAGCCGAACCACCGCCTTTAACCTCAATTATTTGACCGGTCAGGCCGGCGAAGTTAGCGGTAACTTCGGTGGGTGTGGGGACTTTATCTGGGGTGGCGGTCGTGCCGTCGCCCAGTTGACCGCTGGAGTCGTTGCCCCAAGCATAGAGTTGACCGCTGTTAGTTATGGCAAATGAGGTGCTATTGCCAGCGCCGATTTTAGTGATTTGACCAGTCAGGCCGGCAAAATTGGCGGTGATGTTGATGGGTGTGGCATTGCCGGTCGGCGATTCGACAGTGCCGTCGCCCAAATTGCCGTAGCTGTCGGAGCCAAACGTATAGACTTGGCCGCTGCTAGAGAGGACGATAGTGCTTGACCCTTTGTCGCCGACGATGTCGATTATCTGACCAGAGAGGCCGGCGAAATTGGCGGTTACGTTGATGGGCGTGGGGTTGTTAGTTTTATTGTCGCCGTCATAACCGGGCGTGCCGTCGCCCAGCGTGCCGAACCCATCATTACCCCAGCCCCAGAGTTGACCGCTGTCGGTCAGGGCGTGGACGGCTTGAAAACCGGCTGATAATTTGATAATTTTGCCAGAAAGGCCGGCGAAATTGGCAGTGATGTTGATGGGTGTCGGGTTGCTGTTGGGAGTACCGACGGTGCCGTCACCCAGTTGACCGTTTTGGTCGCGCCCCCAAGTGTAAACCTGACCGCTCGACGACAACGCCACCGAATAGTGTCGACCACCGGCCACTTGGACAATCTGACCAGAGAGGCCGGCGAAATTGGCGGTGATGTTGGTCGGCGTCGGATTAGCGTTCGGCCCAACGGTGCCGTCACCCAGTTGACCGTATTCGTCGCTCCCCCAAACATAAACCTGCCCCGTGTTCGACAGCGCCAAAGAATGATACTCGCCGGCAGCTACTTGTGTTATAACCTCGCCCTGCAAGTTGGTGCCAGTGATGGTAACTTCGGTGCCGCCGCTGGCCGAGCCGCTTTGGGGGGTGATGGTGGTTGCGGTGACGGCGGCGTTAACGGAGGTGGAGTTTCGAATGATAGCACTTAAGAGGGCACCCCCCCCCAGTACCACAATTAAGCTGACACACAAAGCCCGAAATGAGCCCCCGACGCGGGGCGCCACGACCGGCGCCTCCCCTCCCCATGCTTTGATTATCTCTATCATGTTTAGTGATATTATAGCGGTTATGTTATGAAAAGGCAACTGCTTTTTGTGGTGGTTTTTTGATTGCTTTTTGGTTTTGGGTTTTGTTGGTGTGGTTCTTTTGTTGGCTTGGCTCTCTTGTCTGTTGTTGTGTAACATTCTTTCTACTCTTGTTGGTGCAATTCCCTTGCCGGTCTTGTTGCACAACCACCCACATTCACAGGTACAGAACCGTGCCAGCCGGCCCAGCCTGTGGCAGTCGGTTCCTCGCTTCAATCTGTCGTCACAGATTGAAGAGCCCTGTGAAGTGGGGGTTGGTGCCAACAAGACCTTGTACCCAAAGCCCATAAAAGAAGCCCTTAGAAAAGAGCTTCTTGTCGCTGCTACGCGCCCACCCTTGGGGCACTTTTTGTTTTAATCCGCTGTTTTTGTTTTTCCGTCTCCACACGCTCCACATCATCAGTGGAACCCCGTGAAGCGTATCAGCTTATGCCTATCATACACGATACTCCTGCAAATAGCAAGACCTTTTTGAACTTTTTGTGGAGGTTTCTGCTCGCACATAGAAAAAGCCGCTGCCTTAGGCGACCAATTACGTGGTTATGGATAGTCGCAGGGTTTGGTGACACTTATTTATTATCTAACGCGTCGCTTGACGAACTGGCGACGGGGGAGTATAATGGAGGAGATATTAACTCAGCTGATATGAAATAGTGTCAGCATTAACCAGAGGAGAAAAATGCGAGAATACGAACTAACGGTTCTGATTCACCCAGATTTTGAGATTAATCAGGATCCGGCGGTGAACAAAATCCAAAAAATCATCACGGACAACGGTGGTGAAATTACCAAAGACGAGGACGAGGGCAAAAAGCGTCTGGCGTATCAAATCCAGAAACAAGATTTTGCGATTTATCATTATTTTGAGTTGAAGCTACCGCCGGAGGCACTGGCGAAAATCAGCGCAACTTTGAATATCACAAACGAGGTCTTGAGATATTTGTTGGTGGCGAAAGACGAAAAACGTGCTCTTGCCAAACAGCAAAAAGAAGCAAAAGAACAACAACAAGATGAAGAGGAGGAAAAATCATGAAAGGTTTTTGTAATATCGTGATCGCTGGCAATTTAACGGGGGATCCGGACTTGAAAACCCTGCCCAGCGGCACCGTCGTGACCAATTTCAGTGTGGCAGTCAACATGTATCGCAAAGGGGCGGGCGACAACGACTCCATCACAACATTCTATCGCTGTCAAATGTTTGGCGCACGTGGTGAAGTGATTGCCAAAAACTTCAAGAAAGGTGACCCGATTTTGCTGAACGGGCGCGACCTGTCGGAGCGAGAATGGACGGACAAGGACGGTAACAAACGCACCAGTTTGGAGCTGGTGGTGGATAACTTCGCGTTTGTGGGTGCCAAAGGCGATAGCAATAGCGCCCTTGCAGAACCAACTTCCAACAAAAGCGCCACCGCCAAAGACACCGCGCCGACCGAAATCGACGAAGAAATTGACCTGTCGGAGATACCATTTTAAGGAGAATTATGAAAAGATACAAGAAAGATGTGAACTTATATTTTGATTACAAAGACACGAAAACTTTGAGCCGCTTTGTGGACGCTTATGGGCGGATTGAGCCCATCAGTAAAACGGGGCTGTCCGCGAAACAACAAAGACAATTGGCGGTTGCCATCAAGCGCGCTCGACATCTGGCTTTGTTGCCGTTCGTGGCGAGCAATTAGGGGGACGTTGATGTATAGCCCAACAGATTTGAAAAAAGGCGCGGTGATTCAGCTTGACGGACAACCGTTCAAGGTGGTGGAATATTCCCAAAAGGTGATGGGGCGTGGCGGTTCAATTGTCAACGTCAAGGTGAAAAACCTTATTACGGGCGCGCTGCTGCCCAAAACTTTCAAAGGTCAAGACAAAATTGAGCCGGCGGAAGTGAATAATCGTGCAGTGCAGTACCTCTACAACGACGGCACGGATTTCTTTTTCATGGATCCGGAAACCTTTGAGCAATACCAAGTGAATAAGGACTTGACAGACAGCGCCAAAGATTTCTTGAAAGAGGGCGATACGGTGGAGTTGCAGTTCTTCAACGGCACGATTATCGCGGTGATATTGCCGAAAAACCTCTGGCTGGAGGTGACATACACCGAAAACGCCGTGAAAGGTGACACTTCATCGTCGATTGTCAAGGACGCGACTTTGGAAACCGGACTGGTGGTGAAAGTGCCAGCGTTTATCAAAACCGGCGACGTGGTGTCGATTGACACGGAGACTTATGCCTATCGCGAACGCAAAAAGTGATGACGCCGCCACACTTTGGCGCGCCAAAGGTTTCGTGTCGCGGGCGGAGCTGAAGTTGGCGGACGCAGTGCAAGCTTTTGGTGTGGATTTTCGCGGAAAAACAGTGCTGGACATTGGTTCGTCCACCGGAGGTTTCACGGATTTTGCCCTAAAAAAAGGGGCGAAAAAAGTGATTGCGGTGGAAAAGGGCACCAACCAGATGAGTCCCTTCTTGCGCCGTGACCCGCGCGTGGAGTTGCACGAAAAAACCGACATTTTTGACTTCAAAATCACGAGTTATCCCGACATTATTATGGCAGATGTTTCGTTCTTAAGCTTGACAAAAGTTTTGAAATATGCTAAGATGAGGTTAGCCGGTCTGCATACGGTCTTGTTGGTGATGCTCAAACCTCAATTTGAGGCAAAGCCGTTTCAACTTGTGGATGGCGTGGTGAAAAACCACAAAATCCGCCGCGAAATCATCAAAAACTTCGAACAAACCATCAAGCCCCACTTCAAAATCCACGCCAAACACGACAACGCCACCTCTGGGCGTTACGGCAACGTGGAGCGCTTTTATCTGCTTAGCCTTCTTCCTCAAAATCGGACGGGGGCTTTGGCATCAAAGCCCCCTTTTCATCCACTCATTGTAATGGGTTGACCCCAGCACCGAAAACACATCCGGAAACCGGTATTTCTTGAATGCCTCCTCTTTCATCCGCGCCAACGTTTCCACGAACTCGCCGTGATCCGCCGGAGGGGGCTCAAAAGGTTGCAAAGAGGTGATGGGTTTGGTCTTGGCGGCGTCGAATTGTCCGATCGATAGTTGGAAAATCTTGGAAAAATCATCGTCGAAAGAAAAGTATTCCAAAACAGTGGACATTGACATAACAGGGCTCAGACGGTCATAAATGTCAATGAGCCATTTTGGATAATAGCGCTCAGCCAGAACGGCCGTGCCAACCGGAGTTTTTTGCGCTATGGGTCGAATCATGAACCGGCTGCTGAACTTCATCTGCGGCAAATCCTGATAATCCATGATGTTTGCCACGATGAACCCGTTGTGGAAAAACATCTTCTTGCTGCCCGGTCCAGCGACCGGTCGATACTCCCAGCCGTCCGGCAAAGAGCGCAAAAGCGTCGCAGATTTCATGTCGATACAAACCCCGCCAAACGACACCCCCAAATGCGGCTTGTCAATTTGGACTTGCTGGCTGATATCAAACCCCAGAAACTCATAAAATCGTCTGACCGAATCGCCGTTTTTGTCATTGAAGTAGTTTAGATTAGTGATGAGTGGAATCCACAATTTGTCATTTGCCATCGGCATACCCCCCTTTTCTTGAACAGACCTTCAAAAACGCGACCATTGCAATGAGCTATTAAGGTGCCTCGCCTTAAAACTCCATTCTACACTTTTTTGGCGGTTTGGTAAAGGTTTTTTGGGATTTTGCATTGTTGCATAATTATCACCCCGTCAAAGAGGCTTTGCTGTTCGCTGAGTGCAGCCAAATCGGTTAAGGCTGAAGGGTGTGGGGTGCCCACACCTTAACCGATTTGACGCGAAACGTACTCTTTGACGGGG
>JAISOF010000014.1 GCA_031275815.1 Candidatus Nomurabacteria bacterium | reverse complement strand
ACAGGGCTCTTCAATCTGTGACGACAGATTGAAGCGAGGAACCGACTGCCACCAATAACGATTGGCTGGCACGGTTCTGTACCTGTGAATGTGGGTGGTTGTGCAACAAGACCGGCAGGAGGAACATACCGACAAGACCAACAAAAGTGATTATGCAAGGTTTTGTTGCATAACTATCACCCCGTCAAAGAGTACGTTTCGCGTCAAATCGGTTAAGGTGCGGGCACCCCACACCCTTCAGCCTTAACCGATTTGGCTGCACTCGGCGAACAGCAAAGCCTCTTTGACGGGGGCGATAATTATGCAACAATGCAATTATGCAACAAAACCGTTGCCACATTGCAAACCATCAGCTGGTTTTTCAATAACAAGTGGCAAAAAGTTGGAGTTTGGGCTACTAGAGCTCCGCTCACCCGAGCAAGTCGACGTAAAAGAAGCCCAAAAAGAGCTTCTTTTAAAACGATATTGCTATTTTAAGATTTTTCGTTCACGATTTTTTCGCACCACCACCTGACATCATCAAAAGTGTTGAAGCTGGGGTCAAGAATTTCTTGGAGCGAAAACCAACCTATGCCGTGGCTTTCCGCTTGGTTCAGCACCGCCTTTCGACAGCCCCGAGTCTCCGCCAAATAGACAAAATCCATATGAATATGGTCTTTTGAGATGACGTTTTTTTGAAGCGCCAGTGGCAGTATGTAATCAGAGGCACGAGGCACGCGCTTTCCAATCAAGCATACATCCAACCCCGTTTCTTCTTTGACCTCGCGTATCGCCGCCTCTTCCGGGCTTTCTTCCGGGTCAACGTGCCCTCCAGGTTGCACCCACTTGCCCAACTTTTTATGGTGGACAAGTAAGAACTGTTGTTTCTTTCGATTGTAGACATAAACCTCGACACAAAAATGTTTTTGCATAATTTCCCCTCCTTTTAAACTTTTCGATACGGGCAAAGGTGCTCTATGCTGTCAAAAAAGATGTTCATCTTCCGTGATAGCTCCAAAATATTCCTGTTTTTGATTTCGTCTAAAACCGAGATTTCGAACTCTCTCATCATGCACGGTTTTATCGTACCATCACTCGACAGGAAAACGCTATTCGTGTCATTGCAGTGTGGTGTTGGGGTATGCAACGCCCTCGCGACCGAGCAAACAATGCGGTTTAAAATTACAGCAACCTCTCCATCACTAAAATACCATTGAAGTAAGTTTTTGTCAATTTCGATAAAACCAACCCCTCGTAGCCATTCGCCAACTTTTTCTATTGGATAGTAATCAGTTTGGTCATCACATAACTCTATAAATCTGATAGAAGCTTTTATACTATGTGCAAACTTTATGGCTTCTTCAAAATATTCTGGTTTCGTGTTGACATCTTCTAATAGAGTGTAGTTAATTCTAATTGACAGCTCAGGGTTGTTTTGCCTTAGTACTTTGAGATTCTCCTTTATGTTTTCAATGTCGAAATTGCCTCTGGTGATTTTTTTATAAATGTCACTTTGAGTGGTGTGTAATGAAATGGTGATTTTGTCTAGTAAATCACCAAGTTGTTTACTTCTCGCATACTGCTCTAACAGCGTGCCATTAGAAACAATTGTCGTTTTAGCTCCTAGCTCCTTTAGTTTTTCCATCAAGCACAAAAAACCTTTGGCTAGAAATGGCTCGCCTCCAGACAGGGTTACGGTGTCCCAACCGTAAAGCTTGTGGCATGATGTGAATAAAAATCCGTAGTCGTCATTCGTTAGTATTTGCTTTTTGCGCTTGTGCACCCCCTCCTTGTGGCAAAAAAAGCAATCAAGGTTACAGTTTTGTGTTAGCAACAGTCTGAGTTCGCGGTTTTTCATATTAATCACCTCAAAAAAACAGCAATAACTACCAAGATGCGGAGAGAAAAAGCTCAATTCTATCAAGCCCCCCCCCTCATGTTTCTCATAGTATCACAAACAGCACTGTTGAGTCAACCCATTCCTGTAGTCTTTTTTTGTAACCCCTCACTAGCCTAGCCTTATCATGCTAGGTGTGTTATGCCATTCTTAAGTTTGAAACGCTACGACATCGTTGTAAGTCATAGTGCGTGTCATGCCACGTGTGCCACGTCATCCTAGTGACAGGCGGTGAAGCACCCCGCCATTCTGATGACGGGTGGCGAAGTATCCTGTAGCCTGTGCTTTGTTTTCTTCATCCGACTCCATCAAGGTCTTGTTGGCACCAACCCCCACTTCACAGGGCTCTTCAATCTGTGACGACAGATTGAAGCGAGGAACCGACTGCCACCAATAACGATTGGATGGCAACGGTTTAAGTACCTGTGAACGTGGGTGGTTGTGCAACAAGACTGGCAAGGGAATTACACCAACAAAACCGGCAAATATCATAAGCCCAACAAAAGTGATTATGCAACAAAACGGTTCGTTTCGCCTGCGCTATACCTTAACCCCAACATATGTTATAATGACCCCTATGATTCTCAGCGCCAACATCACGGAAAAAAGTTTCGGGCCGAAGGTTTTGTTTGACCATTTGCATATTGCGGTTGGGGATGGCGAGAAAATCGGGCTGATTGGGCGCAATGGCGTCGGCAAGTCCACTTTGTTTGCGATTTTGGCTGGGCGCGACCGCGATTTTGCGGGTGATATTACGCTGCGGCGCGGCACGACTTTGGTGGCGACCGCTCAGGAGCACCACCACGTGGGGCAACAGACTGTGATGGAATATATTTTGGGCGGTCTGCCGGAGTATCTGGCTCTCAAAAAAATCATTGAACATTTTACCGACAAGCAAAATCCGAGCACGCGCGAACTGACCGAATATACCGACGCGGTGGAACGTTTCAGCGCCAAAAATTATTATTTTATTGCCGACCAAGTGCGCGAAGAATTGAAAAACTTTCAACTTGGTGAATCTGCCGACCGGCCTTTTGCCGCTTTGTCTGGCGGGCAAAAACGCCTCAGCGAAATTGTCAAGATTATGCATTCCGGCGCGCATTTGGCGCTGATTGACGAGCCGACTAATTTCATGGATTATGTCGCAAAACAGCAATTTATTGATTGGCTGAAGTCCACGCGCGCGGCGGTTTTGGTCATTACGCACGACCGCGACGTGCTCGGCGAAGTTGACCGCATGATTGAACTGAAAGACGGTGGCGCGTGCAATTACAAGGGCAATTATGATTTTTATTTGCGCGAAAACGCCTCGCGCACCAGCTCGGAGATGACGGCTTATGAGATTACGGAGCGACGGTGCAAAAATCTCAAACAAAAAATTATTGATTTCAAACGATTGAAAGAAAGGGCACGCGATCCCGGCACTATCAAACAATTCAAGCGCTTGGAGCAAACGGCCCGCGCCGAGCTCGCGGAATTGGAAAATCAAGTTCGTCCGAGTTTTTGGATTGACAAAGACAGCGCCAAAAATCTGGGATACAAAGACGCCGACCGTTACGAAAAGTTCAAAGCCAAAAACTTGCGGTTGGGGCTGAAGACCGCCGTGCCTGGTCACGGCAGAATCTTGGCTTATGCCAAAGATCTGTCGCTGGGTTATGAAACGCCTTTGTTTGAAAAGCAGAACTTCACGCTACACGAGGGCGAAAAATTGGAGTTGCGCGGGCGCAATGGCGCGGGCAAAACCACGCTTGTGCGCGCTTTGTTGGGGCAAAAAGGGCCGCGAGTTTTTGCGGGCGAGTTGCAGCTAGAGGCTGGGACAAAAGTGGGGCTGTATGAGCAAGAAGTGGACGCCAAGTATTTTGATTTGACCCTGCCCGCCGCGATTGAAAAAATCCATCGGGACAAAAATCTGTCGATTTCTGACCAAAAAATCCGCCAACTGCTCAGTGATTATTTGTTCACGGAGGCCGACCAAAAAGTTTTGGTGCGCGATTTGTCGGGCGGGCAAAAGGCCCGTTTGCAGATTATCGCGATGTTGTCGGGCGCGCCCAATTTGTTGATTTTGGACGAGCCGACATCGCATTTGGATTTGCCGAGCATTGAGGAATTGGAGAATGCGCTTTTGCGTTATGCCGGCGCCATTTTGTATATTTCGCACGATAATTATTTTCGGGCGAAATTGGGTGGGGAGATAGTGGAGATTGTTTGAGCTTGGCGCATGCGTCGTCAAGGAGTTTGGGGCAGATTTTTCAGTGATTTTGCCAGTTCGGCGTCGCTCGGCACGTAATCTTTCATCGTGCCGTTTTGGTACGATTCATAGGCCGCTAGGTCGAAATAGCCGGTGCCGGTCAGGCCGAACAGGATGGTTTTGGTCTCGCCGGCGGCTTGACAACGTTTGGCGTATTCGATAGCGCCTTTGATGGCGTGGGCTGATTCCGGCGCCGGCAGGATTTGTTCGTGTTTGGCAAACAGAGTGGCAGCTTCGAAGACTTCGGTTTGTTTGTACGCTTCGGCGGATAGTTGTCCGTCGGCGTAAAGCCTAGATAACACCGGTGACATGCCGTGATAGCGTAGGCCGCCGGCGTGGTCGGCCGATGGTACGAAACCGCTGCCCAGCGTGTACATACGAGCGAGCGGCGTCAAGTTGCCGGTGTCGCAAAAGTCATAGGCAAACCGGCCACGCGTGAACGACGGGCAGGATTTCGGCTCGACAGCGATGATGTCGATGGCTTTCTTCCCCTTGATTTTGTCGCGCATGAACGGCGCGATTAGCCCGCCGAGGTTTGAGCCGCCACCGGCGCAACCGATGACGGCGTCGGGGTATTCGCCGATTTTCTGAAAGGCTTTTTCGGTTTCGAGGCCGATGATTGACTGGTGCAATAACACTTGGTTCAAGACCGAGCCGAGCACATAACGCGCGTTATCAGAAGTGACGGCCTTTTCAATGGCTTCGGAAATCGCCATGCCGAGGCTGCCGGTGGTTTTCGGGTCGTCAGCCAACATTTTACGACCGATGGCGGTGGTGTCGCTGGGGCTCGCGAAAATGTCGGCACCGAACGTCCGCATGATGATTTTGCGAAACGGCTTTTGTTTGAACGACGCCTTGACCATATAGACCGTCAGTGGCATGCCAAAATAACTGCACGCTTCGGACAGCGCCGTGCCCCACTGCCCCGCGCCGGTCTCGGTGGTGAGTGACTTGACGCCCTCGGCTTTGGCGTAATAAACCTGGGCCGCCGCCGAGTTCAGTTTGTGGCTGCCGGAAGTGTTGTTACCTTCGTATTTGTAATAGATTTTGCCCGCGTAACCGAGCGCCTGTTCCAATTTATCGGCCCGAATCAGCGGACTCGGTCGATAGATTTTGTAAAAGTCGCGTACCGGCGCCGGAATGTCGAAATAGCGCGTTTCATCGTCGAGTTCCTGCCGCGCCAACTCGCGCGCAAAAATCGGTTCAAGGTCAGCCAGCGTGACCGGCTGTTTAGTGTCTGGACGGAGCATCGGCGCCGGCTTCACCGGCATGTCGGCGCGCAAATTGTAATACTTGGTTGGAATCTCGTTCTCGTCGAGATAGATTTTATGGTTCATAGTGTTCTCCTTATATGTTAATAACAAAATAACAAACAAAAAATCGCCTAGTGGCGACCTGATTAGTATTTTCGATTTCAATTATTCCAAAACACGAAGCAAACCGCCACGAGCCACGGCCCAGCGCCAAGTGTTGGTGGAAAATTGCTTTGTCATGACTCAATTATAGCACAGATTTTGAGCGTGTCAAAGTTTTTTTCATCGGCATCGTTAAAACTCCCCCAAAACCACCCGAAAGCCAATGACGGCGTTGGGGCTGCCGTCGTTGTAGGACGAGGCAAACACGCCGGTGAGCGTGCCATTAGCCAGATGACCGCCTCGCGCGAACCAAGGGCTAGCCGCAAGCACAAAGTTTGAGTAGTCTGCACCCCAAGACTGAGCGCCGTCCGAGACAGCCTGTACAGTTTTGGTCTCGTGGAGGGCGTGACCACCACAGGTCGCCCATGTGCATTTGTTGTTGTTGGTGGTGTGATTGCCGGTAAAGATTGAACTGGGATAGTTGTTGAAGTAGTCGGCGTTTGGCATGGTGCCCATATTGGCAGTGAAGCTAGTGGCGTAATTGCCCATCACATAATCCCACGCCCCACCGGACAAATCATAAATACCATAAACATTGTTGGTTGAGCTAGCCAGCACGCCGGTATTTGTCTGGTAACTGTGCGACACCCCACCATAAGTACAAGCAACCGCTCCGGTGGTGGCGGTGTCAGTAATAGTATACTGGTTGGTGGTGCCGTTGGCATCCGGCCCACAGCCAGTAATGCCGTTGCCGGTGTTGCCGTTGCCGTCTTGGAGGTCGGTTTTGTAGGCACCGTTGGCTTGAACATTGTTCGGGCCGGCACCATAGATTGACGAGCTCAAGTAGGCAACCGCTCCCCAGTCGCTGTTTTTGAGCTGATGGGTTTTGGCTTGGCTCAAGTTGTGGAAGTTTTGGGTTACGATGGTGCCATTGCCACCGGTGGCATTGCCATCAATCACGCCGATTGATTTTGAAATATCGTATTGAACTCCGATGGCTTGACTGATTTGACTTTTCAAGTTGGGCTTGATGGTGGGGGCGACAGTTGAGCCGGTGGTTTCAAACTTGCCGACCCAAAGACCGTTCAGCTGCTCGCCAGCAAAAGTGAAAGCAGGGTGAGTTGCCCACGCATTGTCTGCTCCAACGTTGGTTTGGTAGTCGCCAGTGCCGGTGTAGGCGGTGGGGATGGCTTTAGCGTCGGTGGCTTTTTGGAATTGGATGTTGAAGGGGGTTGGGGTGCGATAGTTGGTGTTGTCGTTATTGGCGTCGTATCTTGTGACTTGGTATTTGTATCTCGGGATGTAGGTCCAGTAGCCTAAGATGTCTTCTTCGGCGATGATGGTGCCGGCGGGGGCATAATCTTTGTAGTAAGCCAGTGGAGTAAGTGTGCCGGTGTTGCCGTTGGTGTCGTATTTTTGGGTGGTGTTATTGAGGGTGACCGCATTGCACCATTGCTTTTCGTCGTAGTTACACCATCTGGATGGGTGGGTGTCGTCATCTGCTTTGTTGACGATGGGTATCATGTTGGCGTCAAGGTCGACGGTGAAGTTAGTGGCGCTTGTGCCAGTGATGGAGTTAATGGCGGCGGTGTTGGAGTCGGCGGCTTTGACCCATGTGTTGGTGGGGGTGAGTTGGTCTGGGGGGATGTAGGGGGTTTCGTAAGTGTAGTCATCACTTGGCGTATCGGGCGTTGTTCCGCCCCAAGTTTTGACAACCGTGCGATACGTTCCAACTGCGGCAGCCGGCGTCTCGCAAGTAATAGTCGTGCTTTGACTGGTTGGGTCGGTGATGTTGGCGTTATT
>JAISOF010000026.1 GCA_031275815.1 Candidatus Nomurabacteria bacterium | reverse complement strand
CCAACAAGGTCTTGTTGGCACCAACCCCCACTTCACAGGGCTCTTCAATCTGTGACGACAGATTGAAGCGAGGAACCGACTGCCACCAATAACGATTGGCTGGCACGGTTCTGTACCTGTGAACGTGGGTGGTTGTGCAACAAGAGCGGCAAGGGAATTGCATAATCGGGGTTAGTACCAAAACGCAGTTTGTAACAAAAATCACCGCCCCCCATCACCGGTGCAGTCGCAATGACAAATAATCACCAAGCCTGCACAAAGCCCGATTGCCTTGCTTGGAGAAACTATAATTTTTTTAGCACTCTATTGACATGAGTGCTAATTTTGCTATAATAAGGGAGAGCTAGCAGCCTTGACATGGGAGTGCTAGGCATATACAATATATAATAAATTAAAGAAAAGAGGTAAACATGGGAAAAATTATTGGAATTGATCTCGGTACAACCAACTCCGCTTTCGCTTATATGGTGGCGGGGAAACCGGAAGTTATCACGAACGCGGAGGGCGACCGCACTACCCCATCAGTGGTGGCGGTGACCAAAAAGGGTGAGCGCTTGGTGGGCAAAATCGCGGGGCGCCAGCGGGTGACCAACCCCAAAAACACGATTTATAGCGTCAAGCGCCTGATTGGGCGCAAGTTCAACGACAAGGAAGTACAGCGCGACATCGACATCATGCCGTACGAAATTGTCAAAAAGGGCAACGGTGTGGCAGTGAAGATGGATGGCAAAGAATACACGCCGGAGGAGATTTCGGCAATGATTCTTGGCAAAATCAAGGCGGACGCGGAAGCGTTTCTGGGCGAAAAAGTCACAGAGGCGATTATCACGGTGCCGGCGTATTTTGATGACTCTCAGCGCCAAGCCACAAAGGACGCGGGGCGGATTGCGGGGCTGGAGGTCAAGCGGATTATCAACGAACCGACGGCGGCGGCTTTGGCGTATGGCTTGGACAGCAAAAAAGATGAAAAAATCGTGGTGTTTGACCTTGGCGGTGGCACTTTTGATGTTTCGATTTTGGAACTGGGCGATGGCGTGTTTGAGGTGAAGTCAACGAACGGCGACACTCATCTGGGCGGCGAAGATTTCGACAACACGATTGTGAATTACCTCTTGGACACGTTCAAAAAGGAGTCGGGCATTGACCTCCGAAATGACGCGGCGGCGATGCAACGGATAAAGGATGAGGCGGAAAAAGCCAAAAAGGAGCTGTCTTCGGCCACGTCGACGGATATTAATTTGCCGTTTATTACGGCGGACGCGGACGGCCCGAAACATTTTGAGCACACTTTGACGCGGGCGAAATTGGAGGAGTTGACGGCGGAGTTGCTGGATCGGTTGGATGAGCCGGTGCAAAAGGCTTTGAAAGACGCGAAGCTGGACACGAAAAACATTGACGAAGTGGTGTTGGTAGGCGGGATGACCCGCATGCCAGCAGTGGTGGAGAAGGTCAAGAAGCTGTTTGGTAAAGACCCCATGCAAGGCGTGAATCCTGACGAAGTGGTGGCAGTGGGCGCCGCGATTCAGGGCGGGGTGTTGCAGGGCGACGTGAAAGATATTTTGTTGCTGGATGTGACGCCTTTGTCGCTGGGGATTGAGACGATGGGCGGGGTGTGCACCAAGTTAATTGAGCGCAACACCACAATTCCGACTTCCAAATCCGAGACTTTTTCGACGGCTTCGGACAACCAGCCGCAAGTGGAGATTCACGTGTTGCAAGGCGAACGCGAGATGGCGGCGGACAACAAATCGCTCGGTCGGTTCATCTTGGACGGCATTGCGCCAGCGCCGCGCGGCGTGCCACAGATTGAGGTTTCGTTCAATTTGGATGCTAATGGCATTTTGAATGTTACGGCGAAAGACAAAGGTACCGGCAAAGAGCAATCTATCACCATCCAGAACTCCGGCAACATGAGCAAAGACGACATCGAAAAAGCGCGCAAAGACGCGGAAACGCACGCCGATGAAGACAAGAAAAAGCGCGAGGCGATTGACGCCAAAAATCACTTGGAAAACGCGATTTATCAGGCGGAGAAGATGCCAGACGAGTTCAAAGACAAGATTTCCGACGAAGATAAAGAATCGGTTAAGTTAGCGGTGGAGGACGCGAAAAAACATCTGGAATCCGCCGACAAGGACGAGCTGGAGCAAGCCTTGAAAGATTTGAATGATCGGATTATGCCAATTGGGGCGAAAATGTATCAACAACAGCCTGCGAATGACACTCCGAAAGACGAGCCGAAATCCGACGACGAGGGCAACAAATCGGAAACCGTTGAGGGAGAGGTTGTGGATAAATAATTTCTTGATATAATCTATCCCAATGAAAGTATCAAAAACCCAGCGCCGCAGACTGACCGCTTTGTTGGTTCTGTTGGCGGGGTTTTTTGGTTTTTTGGTGGTGGCGCCGAGCAGTTACGAAAAGGAAGTGGTCGGACAGAGCGTCGGTGATGAAAGTTTGCCGAGAGCGGTGGAGGTTTTGGAAGAGTTGGCGGTGAAAGGACGCGCGCCGAAAAGCGGTTATTCACGGGATGAGTTTGGCAACGGTTGGGGCGAAATCAACGGGTGCGACACGCGGAATGTGATTTTGCAACGGGATTTAACAGAGGTGAAATTGGAGGGGTGTTTGGTGATACGCGGGGTCTTGAACGACCCGTACACCGGCAAAACGATTGAGTTTGAGCGGGGGGAGAGCAGTGGCGACGTGCAAATTGACCACGTGGTGGCGCTCTCTGACGCTTGGCAAAAGGGCGCGCAATATTTTGAGTCAGCCAAGCGCAGGCAGCTCGCGAACGACCCGATTAATTTGTTGGCGGTGGAGGGTGCGGCGAACCAACAAAAATCGGACGCCGACGCCGCCACGTGGCTGCCCGCGAACCAGCCGTTTCGTTGCGAATATGTGGCGCGACAGATTACGGTGAAATACAAATACGACCTATGGGTGACCACCGCCGAAAAGCAAGCCATGCAAAAAGTCTTGACCGCCTGCCCAGAGCGGCGGGTTTTGGCGACGGAGCGGGTGGGGGTGTAGTTTTCCTAAGTTTTTTGGCTTTTGTCAAAAAAGTTAGTATTATTTTGATACTTATGCTAAAATAAGTCTATTCTATATATTTTAAGATTAATATACATAAGAAGAGGTTATTATGAAAAATACACTTAAGCTAAAAATATACCACAAAAAGCTACTTTTAACTAAGTTATCTTCATTAAGATACTCTCAACCCACGCTTTTTGCTGTTGCCGTTCTGCTTGCTGGCATTCTTACTGTTGTGTTTTATCATTCACTTTTTCCTACTGAAGCCGCCACCAACACCGTCACCGTCACCGACAATAACCAAACC
>JAISOF010000003.1 GCA_031275815.1 Candidatus Nomurabacteria bacterium | reverse complement strand
ACAGGGCTCTTCAATCTGTGACGACAGATTGAAGCGAGGAACCGACTGCCACCAATAACGATTGGATGGCACGGTTCTGTACCTGTGGATGTGGGTGGTTGTGCAACAAGACCGGCAGGGGAGTTGCACCAACAAGAGCGGCAAGAAGAATATACCAACAAAAGAACTATGCCAACAAGACCGGCAGAAATATTGCGCAAAGACAGGCAGGGGAGTCACGCCAACAAGTGATTTTGTCAGACCTTGCGGCGATTCTCCACAACACTAAGTGTGATGATAAGGGTGCCTCGTCATAATCTTCTCCGCGCGATACAGCTGCTCCACCAAAATCAGCCAAACCATCTGGTGCGGAAACACCAACCGCGAAAGCGACCAAATGAAATCCGCGCGGTTTTTAATCCCGTCCGTCACCCCAAAAGCCCCGCCCACCACCAACACCACCCGTCGCGCACGGTTAAAATTATCGGTCAAAATCTCAGCGAACTCCGATGAAGAAAGGTTCTTGCCCGCTTCGTCGAGCAAAATCACAAAATCGTCCGGCCTCAAACTCTTTGAAATCATCTGCGCCTCGTCCGCCTTGTTGGCGTTTGGAACTCTCACCCAATCCAACCTGAATTGCTTGCCCAGTCGCCTCTCATAATTCTCAATGCCCGCTGTGATGAACGGCTCGGCTTTTTTGCCGACTACAATAACTTTCAACATTTTCAAAAATTAATTTCAGTTTTTATCCTTTTCGCAATTTCTTTGAACTTCTCATCAGGGGTGTCCCCGCGCCGTGCGCCGTGTTTCAATTCTTGGTCATTGTTGATGGGCACAAGGTGAATATGCGTGTGCGGCACAGCAAACCCCTCCACAATCACCCCCACGCGCAAAGTTTTCATGGCATTCTTCATGGCATGCGCCAACTTCTTCGCCACCTCCCACAAATACCGATAATCCTCATCCGGCAAATCAAACAAATAATCCACTTGATCCTTCGGAATCAACAAAACATGTCCGTCCGTCAAGGGGTGAATGTCCAAAAACGCCAAAACTTTCTCATCTTCATAAACCTTGTGCGCCGGTATCTCGCCATCAATAATTTTTGTGAAAACTGATTTTTCTTGCATTTTTACTCCTGTGAGCTGGTCGCGTCTTCGCTAATCACAATCGGACCAGAATTAATAATAATATTGCTTGACGGGCGATACACCACCGCTTTCTTGTTCTCCGTAAAAATCAACACCTTGTCACCATTTTCCGCCTTGGCGAAAAAGTTCTGCGCACGCAATTTTTCGGCGTCCTCCACTGTGGCAATCGTCGCGTCCTCATCCGGCAGCTCCATCAACTTCGCCACTTTGGACTTCAGCTCATCCGCCTCTTTCTTGATTTGCTCCGCCGTCGGCGAATCATGATTCAAGCTGTTGATTTGCTGCCGTTGCATTATCACCACCGCCCCCAAAATCACCATCACCGCCACCACCGAGCAACGCACAAACGCCTGTCGCGACAGTTTCGGCAACCTCGGCAAAGGGATGTTTCGTTTCTTTTGGTTGTTGGATTTGTTGAATATTGAACTGTCTTGCATGTTGCCTCCATTGTAGCATGTTTTTTGTTATTTAGTGTATTTAATCCAAACATCATATGGAGAATTAGAGCGTGCTAGTCCAGAAGCCGTACGTAGTAACAAAACATTTTGCATTAACACGCTAGACCGGAAATTAGCTTGATCGGTATTTGAAAAGGTGGAGCCAATGGGGGCGTGCGAGGAGCCAGTCGCATATTCCCAGTCCCCGCCAGAGTCAACAAGCTTAGCGGTCTGATAGCTAAGCGTTGCATCAAGAACAGTGTCGACATAGGTGCTAGTGCTAGCTGAAATGGTTCCGGTGAACCGCTGACCATACAGCCCGTCGCCAAAATCGTACTCGGTGCCTGGCGTCCACAAGTCTGGGCGGTCGATGAGGTTGGAGTTGCCCAGTCGCACGACCGACCACTCGGGGGCAAGTTTTAGCGTACCAGCTATAGCAGTAGTGGAATAGTAGGAGAAATAAATATCGGTACCCTTAGCGAGATATTTGGCGGCTGAAACTGAGAGGAACTGGTCTGTGGTATTATCGATTTGACTGTAAGCGATATTAACACTATTACTGGCGATCATGTTTATTTTGGTGCCAGAGCTAGAGCCAGTAACGGCGCCGGTAGTGAGTGACATTAAGTACATGCCATCTTCCGGGATGGTCACTTTGTCGCCGCTCACCAGCCCAGCATCACCACTAGTTACGCTGAGCCCCCAGTTAGACCAAGTGTTTGCGCTAGTTCCGGTTAACGCTACGGTGCCAGCAGCGATGGTGTTGTCTCGGAATGGCACGCTTTCAGTGATGCAATTTTTCCAAGCGTTGTTTTCATAACAGCGGAACTTTGCGAGGGTCGTGTCATAGTACATTGCGCCGTTTGTGGGGTTGGTTGGGGCGGTGATGGCGGAGTCGAGGATGAGGGCGACGGCGTTTGAGTCTGACGTTGATGAACCAACTTGTATCACACCCGTAGTTGAGTTGATGTTAAATATCGGAGCGCTTGAGTTAGTAACAGAAAAAACAGAGGTGGAGTCGCCAGTTAGTAACAAGTTTCCGGTGATGTTGGCGTTGTTGTTGACGGTGGTTTGGCCGGTGATGGTGGTGGCGCCACCAATTGTGGTTGTCCCACCAATTGCGGCGTTGCCCGTGACTTGAAACTCACCCGTGTCTGTGATGGTGGCGCGCGTGACGCCAGCGGTTTCCAGTTTAAGGGCAAACCCATCATTTGTGCCAATCGTCATATCCTCGCCAAAACTATTACCGTCCTGGCAAATAGCTAGTTGGTCGCAGGTGATTTGAGCAGTTGCACCTTCGCTAGCGCCGCCCAGATAAGAAATGGTAAAGTAAGAGTTCGCACTACCAGAGCGGATAGCAGTAGCGGCACTAGCCCAAGCGGCAGCGGCAAACTGGGCTCCCGCCGGGGCATAGACGGCGACATTACCGTAGGAAGTTCCACTATCGACCCAGCCACTAAAATACTGCCAGCTAGCGGTAGTACTCGAGCGATACATCAGGGCGGAGGTCATATCAATGTCATTCGTGGTGCGCATAGCAGTAGTCGCAATATAGTTTCCGGCAACCGGAACAGTAAAAACACCACCAGAATACGTTATGGGGTTGGTGCCAGATTCGCCGCCGTCACCAACTGATGCGGCCCAATTGGTTAATACTGTCGTGGTTTGCGATGGAATCGACTCATTAGCGCTTAGGCGCATTACTCGAGCTTTTGGGGTGAATGAGGTGAGAGGGTCGGGGTTGGTCCATTTTAATTTTCCGGTTTCATCCATGGCTAGTAGTTGTCCGCTCGAGCCCGTATTCCCATACCCGTCCTTGATTTGGTCAGCCGTCAAACTATTCGTCTGGAGATTCCTGGCTATCACCCCGCCATTTTGTGTGTCGATGGTGAGAACCGGCGTGTCGTCGGATTGCGTCACCACAAAAGCCGTCTGGTGGTTGCCTTGGGCGTTTTTGAAAATGAAGTTGCCGTCGTCGTTGATATAAGCAAGACTGATTGTGTCGTTTGCGATGTCGATACCGGTGCCAGCGGTATAGGTGGTACTAGCGCCAGTGCCTGTTTCATCGTTGCCGCAAGCCCAAATGGTGCCATTGGTTTTGAGAATTTGTCCGCTGGCGCAAGAGGCAAGGGAGAGGTTGGCAGCGTTCAAAACCAATCCACCACCAGACACCGTGAGCACACCAGCGTCGCCTTGATCGCCTTTATCTCCCTTGACCCCCTGTATGCCTTGTTCACCTTGTGGCCCTTGCATGCCCTGTTCACCTTGAGGTCCTTGAGGTCCTTGTGCACCCTGTTCACCCTGAGGTCCTTGTGCACCCTGTGGCCCCTGTATACCCTGTTCACCCTGAGGCCCTTGTGCGCCATCCACCCCATCACGTCCAGCAGCACCTGTATCTCCTTTTTCGCCAGTATCTCCCTTTTCACCCTTAGCCGCCGGAAGATAAATAACTTTTCCGTTTATCTCTTGCTGAACCAGTTGCCTGATTTCACTGGTGGTCAGTTGGCTGTAGTTTTTGGTTTCCAACTCTTTGAGGATCAGGCTTTGCACGTCCTCCACCGTCAGACCACCTCCGGTGTCCGGAACCAAGACGCCACCGCCATCAAGACTTAAGCCCGTCAGCTGAACCATAATTCCATCAATTTCGCGGTTAATATTGACGATGTCACCGTCAACCCGTTTCAAATCGGTCTTGACACCAAAAGTGGAGGGCAAAAACAAAGCAACGACAGCCACCACCAAAGCGACCACCGCCACCACGCCCGACCCAAATCCGGCACGGCGTGCCTGATATTTTTTGCTTCCTCGCGTGTTACCACCACTCATATTCACCATATTAGCATAACAATTTACTATAAACAAGCAAAAACTGCCATAAGCCACTCCCGCACCACTGAAAGCGCTTTCAATTTCATCTGCCTCTTGCGGAAGAACATGTTTCAGTGCTACACTGTTAATATGCGAAAAATATTTATTGTTGTAATTTTTACAACATTATCCGTTATCGGCTACTCCAGCATGGGGCTAGCGTTGGAGGGCGAAAAAACCGCTGTCATCATCGGGCGTTGCAACGAAATCAAAAAAAATATCAAAAAACTGCAGGTCGCAGACGCCAACACCCGTGTCGCACTGGGGCGGGAATACGAAAACATCTTGACCAAGTTGATGACCAACATGAACAGCCGCCTCGCGCAAAACCACAGCAGCGCCGGCAATTTGCTTGAAACCGCCGCCGGTTTTTCCAACAAGCTCGATTTATTTCGGGAGCTTTATCGCAATTATGACCAAAAAATCGAAACTCTGCTGACCATCAATTGCGAAAAAGACCCCGCTGAGTTTTATGAGACTTTGGAGGAGAGCCGCACCAAGCGGTCGCAAGTTCAAGCCGCCCACGTTGAACTGATTAGCATTGCGGAAGCTTATGACGCGGAATTGATGACGATTTGGGGGGCAAAATGAACGAAGAGAAACCGTCCGCTGGGAGCCAAATCGGCGCGCGCAATTTGTGGTTGATGGTGATGGGGGTGTTGGTTTTGGCGTTTGTTATTTTGGGGTTCGGGTTTTGGTTGTACCAAGATAATGGGACGTACCTGTTGGATTTGTCCCGTCCGGGCTATCAGCCGGAGGTGAAAACCCCCAGCGCCAACGACGATTGGTCATTTTCGCCGTCAGGGGAGTTGAAAACCACAGATTACGAGAACTTCACCAGACATTTCAATGACAAGTTAAACAAAATCAGGGACACCAATGCTTTTTCGGAGGAGGCTCTTAGTGATGAGTCTTTGGGGATTTAGGCGCTATTAGCACGTTCTGGGCTAGTTGGCACAACCACCCACATTCACAGGTACAGAACCGTGCCATCCAATCGTTATTGGTGGCAGTCGGTTCCTCGCTTCAATCTGTCGTTACAGATTGAAGAACCCTGTGAAGTGGGGGTTGCGCCAACCAGCCCAGCTTGGAACAGACTTAATAATCGCTCGGCGCGGTCTCCAAAAACTTCTTGATGTTTTCTGGCGAAACCACACTCACACTTGGCGAACCCTGATAAGAATACAAAAACTCGGTGCTGCTCCGCAAATTAACCTCCGACTTCGACCACTGAAACTCATAGGGATGCAACACCCCGTCATATTCCTCCACCCAATCAATCTCTGCGTTGCGGTGCGTACGCCAATAATAATTTTTCACCAGCAAATCATGATTGCGCTCGGCTTTCAGCCGCTCCGCCGCCAAAAAGTTCTCCCACAACGCCTCCACGTCATTGCGCCGCTCCAAAGGGTTGTAGTTGGAAATGATGGCGTTTCTGATGCCGTTGTCATAAAAATAAACCTTGCGCAGTTTGCGGATTTCGTCGGGACGGTTGCGCGTGAGAGGGGAGAGGCGAAACACCACATAACACTTCTCAAGCAGCGAAATATACCTTTGGATAGTGTTCTTGTCAACACCCACCGCGCTCGCCAAATCGTTATATGATACCTCGTCGCCAATCTGAAACGCCAGTTGCAACAGCAATTTATCCAGCAGTTCCGGCGACTTGATATTTTCGTGAATCAGCACGTCTTTATAGAGATAGCTGGAGCTGATATTACGCAAAGCGTGCACCTTTTCTTTCAGCGATGTTTGCCCGACCACCTCCGGATACGCGCCATACACCAGCTGCTCCTCAATAGTTTTTTGCAAAACCGCTTCAGCATATCCGGTGGTTTCCTCAATCGACAGGGGGGACAGCAAAAACTCCTCTTTGCGCCCCGTCAGTGGCTCACTGGTTTTGTCCGCCAGCTCAAAGGAGCTGGAACCCGTGACCACAATCTGGAACTTCGGGGCGGCGTCAATCACCCGTTTCAAAATCACCCCAATATCTGGCACCGATTGCGCCTCGTCCAACACCACCAGTGGCTGCTCATTCCCCAAAAAAGCCATAATCTGCTCGGAGTCTTTGTTAATCAAAGCCGTGCGCACCGACGGCTCCTCGCAGTTGAAATACCCCGAAATATCGCCGTGCTGTTTCAGCAAATCTTTGGAAAGGGTAGTCTTGCCAATCTGGCGCGGACCATAAATAATGATAACCTTGCCCCGAAACAGCGCCTGTTCAATCTGGGGCATTAGGACTCGTGTAAAATGTTTTTTATTCATAAGCTCAATTGTACGCCTCCAGTCGCCAATTTGTCAAGATTTTGGTGCGTATTATGCACCAAAATGGCGGGATTTTGGTGAAATAGCTATTTTTTGCATAAATAGTTACAAATATGATATCATTATGCTAATGCACGAGAAAGACAGCAACAACAATGCTAATGTGGCAATAACCACGGGCTGGGAAGCCGCCAGATTACCAAGCACCCCTGAAGAGGAAAAAGCCGTTGAGGCAAAAGAAACTGTCATCGCGGCTCGCCAACTGGAAGATGAGGCCGAGGAAGCGGTCAAGGCAGCTTTTCCCGACAATCCAGACGGAGTTAAGCCTTTGGCTGCTGAAATGTTGACTGATTTATCTATCAACGATGGCGGACAGGCGAAAGAGGAGGTTCTCGCCGCAATAGAGGAGTCCTATGAAGCTAAAAAACTGGATAACTATGCCAAAATGATTGACGCTGGTCTTGACACGAAAACTGGAACAGACACACTCATACAGGCAGGGGAAACGGGGTTGGGCGAAGAGATTGCAACAACAATTGAACAAGCAGAGGTACGTGAGCAATTGAAGACCGGGCTGCCAACAGCAGAAGCTTATATTGTAGTTGACCAAACTGGGCTTGACGACAGAGAAAAGAAAAGCCTAAGCAGAAACAGGAAAAGTTATGCCAAAGAACGACAGGAATATCATAATCAAGTACTTGAAAAAGTTTTTTGGGACGCCAAAGAAACTTCTGAAAAACTTGGCGGCAAACCTCGCATTATTGCCATGCGTGGAGCTTGCGGTTCCGGAAAAACCACATCGCTCAGGATGGACTACCAAGATAAAGGCATCGTGGTGGGTGGTGAAATACCGGGCGCCATAAAACCAGATTTTTTCAAGCTCGACATCATTAGAAAAGCACAAGGTGAACTTGGTGTCGCTGTAACGCCTGCTCAAGCGCACACCGAAAGTACCGCGCTAGCAAAGTTCCACACCGAACAACTGGCTAACGATAAAGACATGTCGATGGTAATTGATAAACAGCTTGAAGGCGATGACGATATTGCGGACATAATCAGCATTGCGGAGAAGGCTGGAAAAAGCGTTGAACTCATAGATATGGACGTGCCTTTTGTTTTGTCAGCAGTAAGAGTTTTGAAAAGAGAACTCGGTGGTGATGATCCAAACGTGCCGTTTCAAAGTATTGCAGACGGGTTTGAGGGTATAAGGTCAAATCGTTCTTCCAAAAACCCAACTAAGGGTATAGAAAACCGTATCAAATCAGATTGCGTGGATTCATATTCGTTACGCGCTTTTGACTTTTCTACCAAGAGCCAACTTGAAGTAGCCAAAAAAGGGGAGGATGGCAAGCTCATAATCGACAAGAAATACCAGTTTCTTTTCAGTGGAGATGCCCGCGCAGAGGCTGCCAAAGAAGTTGAATATGAAAGCGACAGACCAATAACCGAAGAGTATGTTGAGCAATTTGTTGCAAAATACATAACAGAGCCTGAGCAGCAGAAATATCGTGAGGTGTTGAATGATTATGTTGGTCACGGCATGACGCTTAAAGAGGCTATTAATTCGAAAGCTGCTGGCATAGATCCGAAGAATGAGGTCGCCTTGGCCCAGTGGTTGGCAAAAAATAAGAAAATATAGTATAATTGAAATTAAGGAGAGAATATGAACAACATGGAGAAAAATATGAATAGTGGAGCGGATGAGCAAAGATGGGTTACTATTGATGAAGCATTCCCAAATCGACAGAAAGATTTGGAAGAAGCCGAGGCCAGATATAACCAAGAAATCGCCGAGGCTGAAGCTGCAGGCAAGGAGCCGTTTTCTTTTGAAAAGCTTAGTCGCATATATTATCCAGACAATCGATTGGGCGAAGAAAGGGACACTTCAGATTTAGAGGCAGACTATAAAAGAAAGTACTACTCCCAAGATGAGTTTAACACTGTTGAAGAGTTCGCCGAAGCCATCAAATATTCCGAAGCGCAAGGCGATTCTTAATTTTGTTTAATAATATCAGCTAGTTTCGCAATCTTTTCCGAAAGAGTCTTTTTCATTTCTTCCGGAACCGGTTTTTGGCTGACAATTCGATTAATCTCCTCGTAATACCACAGCTGTTTTTCTTTTGGCGCATTGAACTTCTCCCACAAATCCTCCCCAACTTGCTGATAATCCGCCAACATAGCATCAATATTGTGAATCTTGTCCGCCACCGATACAATTAGCGCATCTTGGTCTTCCAAACCCTCTAAATGACTCAAATAATACTTCTTGCGCTCTTCCCAAGGTTTAGCCACTTCATCCGCTCGCTTATTCTCAGAAGTGCGTTCAACTATCTCAACCACCCTCTTGCCAAAATCCGCCAACATTTGTTTTTCAGAATATCTTTCGCTCGGCACGTCCTCCAAAACATCATGCAAATAAGCCGCCACAACTGCATCTTCACTGTTCGTATACCTGCTAGAGATTTCCGCCACTGCTTTTGGGTGCGTATAGTATGGCACACTAGAACCTTTCCGAAATTGATTTGCGTGCGCGTATTCTGAGGTGGCTTGAGCTTTTTTCAAGCGTTCACCGTCGCTCATATTAAGCCTCCTCCAAATAATGCTTGCGCAAAATCGGGTCGGCGTGGGAGCCGCCAGCCAGCAGCAACACCAGAAAATTGTGTTTGCGCAAGTCGTCGATTTTGCGAAACAGCTCCTTGTTCGCCTCTGCCGGCTCGGCAATTTGTTTGTTGTCCATTTCTTCAATCAGCGTTTCCGGCGTCAAAATCTCATATTTCGGGTCTTCGCGCAACTGATACGACGGCAGCCAAAACAGTTTGTCCACCCCCAAAAACGTGTCTTTATACAGATGTCGGATGTAGTGTTGGCGCATGTTTTGCAGTGGCTCATAAATCACCGCCAGCTTTTGCCCCGTTTTCGCCGTGATTTCGCGCGCCATCTCAATCGTCGCTTTGATTTCGTTGGGGTGGTGGGCATAATCGGTGTACAAATTGTCCGCCAACTTCTCAAACCGCCGATCCGACCCCGTATATTCGTTCAACACGTCATTCAGCCGGCTGCTCGCCGCGCGCATGATGTCCTCCATCGTTTCAATCGGCATGCCGTTGTCATCCACCTGCGGCTTCCGCACCCCCAATTTCTCCCCAATCGCCTCATCTTGCGTGCCGAGAAACAGCATGGCGTTTTTCACCAAAGTGGCATTTTCGCGGTTTTGCTTGCCAACCAGCGTAATGCCGGTATCCACTTCTACGACCGTACCACCCAAACCGTCCCTTTGCCACGAAAAAGTCCATTCACTCTGTGCGATAAATTGCTGGAAGGCCATCCGATAATCCTCAACCGATGGAAAAATATCCACATGGTCGTACGAAATTGCCGGAATCAGCGCCAAATACGGGCGAAATTGCAAAAAATTGCGGTCAAACTCGTCGCCCTCATACACGAGGTAATGCGCACGAGCGTTGAAATCGGCGGGTGGGGCAAACGAAGTGGTAGTGCCGTTCAAGAAATCAATCGGAATGCCCAGCTGCAAAAACGTCCAAATCAACATCGAAACCGTCGTGGTCTTGCCGTGCGTGCCCGCCACCACAATCATTTTCAGTCGTTTGTCCGCCACGATTTTGTTGATCAGCTCGTCGCGCTTGGAAGTTTTGATGTCAAGCCTCCGCGCCAACTGCAACTCTGGATGGTCGTCCGGCAGAGCAGAGGTGTAAACAAACCAATCCACGCCATGCTCGTCAATCACCCATTGGAGATAATCGTCGGTCTGTTTGCCAATGTGCGGATCAATACCAATCGCCTGTTGATTGTTCAACATCAAACTCTCGTGCTCGTCCGACCCGAACACACCATACCCCGCCTTTTTCGCGAGAATCGCCAAGGGGCCAATCCCCATGCCTTCAATGCCCGAAAAATAAATATTCATAAGTTTAGTGTAACACACTATGGCGGTTTTTGGGAGGAGGAAAATTGCACATTTTTGCAGGCGATAGTTTCTGCCCACAACCCCAAACCAAGTTCAAAAATCAGATGGTTTTGGGTTATAAGCTGAAAACTTTCCGACGAAATGGTGTTTACTTTTATGCTTGGTGTTGTTAAACTGGTTATAGCTAGTTGAAGTTAAGTAAGGAATGGGAGTGAAACAAATGCGATTCGCCAGAGAGAGAGAGAGAGAGAGAGAGAGAGAGAGAGAGAGAGGATTTCGTCCGCAAATAGCAACCTCTTTCAGCGCGAAGAACAACGGAAATTAAGAACATCGTTTCATAGAAGAATTATCATTGCCGCTGTGGCAATTGTTTTGGTTGGCGTTCTGACTGTTGTGCTTTATCGTTCTCTTGCTCCAACTGAAGCTGCCGTAAGCAACATCACAGTCATTAACAACAACCAAACCATCACCACCACCCAAGATACCAATATTACCACCATCACCCGCACCTCCGAAGTGAACGTCACTGACACTTCCGCCACCTATGGCTACTCCCTCACCGCCCAAATCTCTGCCAACAACCTCACCGGCGCCACCGTCACCATTGGCAGTGACACCTCTTCTGAATGCTCCAAAGCCACACCCTGCGCCCTTTCTTCCACTCCCACCAATATCCTCGTCACCAGCAACAACAACGCCACCAACCCCGACACCGGCGAGACCACTACCTTTGAAGTCATCGTCACCATCCCATCCAATTCCAACATCGGCTCCTACACCCTTGACATTGCCTATGACGAAACCCCCAACTCTCCACCACCCATCGCCGACCTCTCCCAAACCTGCACTTCCGGCTACACAGCCACCGGACAAGAAAGCGCTGGGCTCTCCACTGACAACTCCGCCATCACCGTTGACCTTGACCAAAACATGATACCAATCATCTACACTGGAAATACTTCAACCCCCCAATGGCAAACAATCAGCCCCTCCGACCCCAACTGGTATGACTACACCACTCAAAAATGGGCAAACGCCATCACCGTCACTGCAACCTCCCTCAGCAAATACCAAAACACCTCTGGTGTCACAGTTGACGAAGCTGACGTGCTTGGCTACTGGGTCTACATCCCACGTTACCGCTACCAAGTTTTCCGTTGCCACGCCACCGACAACAACACCAACTACCGCACCCAAACCCCATTCAACATCCAGTTTGAAAACCAGACTGCAAACAACTACGAAAAAGCTTATCCTGCGACCAACAACGACTGGGCCACCCACCCAGCTTTCACAGCGGGCAGCACTGAACTGAACGGTTTCTGGTACGGCAAGTTCGAGAGCTCCAGAAGTGACAACTACTATTGTTACGTCTACACCTCAGGCGACACCTGCAACACAGGCGCCACAGCAGAATACATCGGCACCCCGCTCAACACCACCAGTCTTTATGCCACCATTAAACCCAATCGTGCTCCTGCCACCTATCAAAGAGTCTCCAACGAATACCTCTCCGCCGAATACATCAAAACCGCCCACAACCTCAACACCCAAAACACCCACATGAGCACCAATAACCACTGGGGTGCCACCACCTACTTAAGCACCTCAGCCTACGGGATAGGTGATGAAACCTACACTTCCACCAATTACAAAAAGACCTACAACAACGGCTATTACAACTCTTCTGCCTCCTCCAATACCAACACCGCCATGCGCTACCAAACCGGCTGTGGTCCAGTAGCCACCCATTCTGACAGTTATGGCGCCACCTGCAACTCTTACCAAACTGAAATCGGACAACAAGCCAGCACCACTGGCAACGTCTATGGCATATATGATATGGCGGGAGGAGTTTATGAGCGTCAAATGGCAGTCTATGCCAACCCCACTGGCATTCCAATGTCCGGCTATTCTGCAAGCCAAAACTCTGGCTTTACGGTGGGCGGCAACACAACCGGCAAGTGCTATTCAGGTACCGCGCCTAATACGACCGACTGTACTATCACCAACCCTCTCGCATTCCCGACCGCCCCGAGCATTCTACAACAATATGACGTGTCAACTTTCACCAATACCCGCAACAACGGTGATGGTGGCGCAACCTTTGGCCATTACGGCAATAACAATCTATGCACATTCCAAACTTGTGGTGGTCAAGCCCTACATGAAACGAAGGCAGCTCAGTCCGTCTCCGACAACATCCAGTCTTGGGGCGGAGATTACTCGTACTTCGTGAACACTTACAGCCCATGGTTCGTCCGTGGGGGCAGCGCCGTCGATGGGTCGTACGCGGGGCTGTTCCACTCGTACTACACGTACGGCTACACGTACAACGGCAGCGGTTGGCGGGCGGTGGCTGGCGCATATTAGTTTACGCCCATAACCCTAAACCAACCACCCCGCCCCTCTCCCGCCACAAAAGCCAAATACAACGGCAAATTAACCACCCGCTCGCTTTTGTTGTATGGCAGGGTGGAGACTTTAAATCCGTACGGTGAATTATGCTCTTGCATGAACCTCGCAAACGACACTGAGCTGAGCGACCTGCCGGATTTCACTTCAATTGGCACCACTCCATCATTATTTTCCATCAAAAAATCCACTTCTTGCCTTGAGTCATCTGAAGACCAATAAAACAGCTTTTTGCCGTGCGCCGCCAGTTCTTGAGCCACAAATTGCTCCGCCAAAGCCCCCTTGAACTCCGTATAAATTGTCGTATCATCCACGATTGCTCTCGGCAGCACCCCCGCCAAAGCGCCAAGCAAGCCGATGTCGTGCAGATACAGCTTGAACGCGCCAAAATCCTCATAAGCCTTCAGCGGCTGTTTCGGCGCGCTGACCCGATTAACCTTATTCACCAGCGAACTGTCCATCAACCACTCAATCGTCACCTCAAAATCTCTGGCGCGAGCACCACCCTTGACCGCACCATAAATAAACCTGCGGTTCTCTTTGGTGATTTGGGACGGAATGGAGCGCCAAAGCATGTGCAGTTTGGTGGCAGTCAGCGGGGTCGCATATTTCGAAAAATCCTCTTCATAAGCGTTCAACAAGTTTTCTTGAATGTTTCGCACGTCATCAAAACTGCCAGTTTCAGCATATTTTTTGACGACCTCCGGCATGCCGCCTACCAAGAAATATTGCCGCAAGTACTTTTCAAGTTTTTCGTGGAATATGTTGATTTTTGCCAAATCTTTTGCGGTTTTGGCAAGTTCGACCAGCTGACTTTCGCCCAACGCCTCCAGAAACTCCAGAAAAGTCATGGGGTGCAGAGTCGCAAAATCGACTTTGCCCACCGGAAACAACCCGCCATCATGCAGTGTCACGCCGAGCGTTGAGCCCGCCGCCACAATGGAATATTCCGGCGCTTCCTCTTGAAAAAACTTAAGTGAAGTGATGGCGTTGGGGACGGCTTGAACTTCATCAAAGACAATCAGCGTGTCACTTGGGCTGATGGCCACGCCGGCTTCAGCTTGCAAAAATGGCAGCAACCCCTTTGGCGACAGCGAGCCCTCAAAAAGTTTTTGCATGTTTTCGTTCTTTTCAAACATGATATAAGCGGTGTTTTTGTAAAACTGCCGACCAAACTCTTTCATCGCCCAAGTCTTGCCGACCTGCCGAGCGCCGGTTAATATCAGCGGTTTTCGATTGCTGGAGTTTCTCCAGTCCAATAATTTGTTCAAAATATCTCTTTTCATATCTCTCATATTACCAAAAAATGCACAAAAATGCAAGATTTTTGGCACAAATCCGCACGTTTTTGCACATATTGATGGAGGAAAATTGCACGTTTTTGCAAGTGTTGGCGGGGGAAATCCGCACGTTTTTGCATATATTGGTGGAGAATTGCGCATTTTCGGTCGGGGATTGTCTCTCTGTAAGGAAACACCGGTTTTGTTGCATAATCACTTTTGTTGGGCTTATTCTGCTTGTTGGTCTTGTGGTGCAATACTCTTGTTTATGTATTCTTCCTGCCGGTCTTGTTGCACAACCACCCACATTCACAGGTACAGAACCGTGCCATCCAATCGTTATTGGTGGCAGTCGGTTCTTCGCTTCAATCTGTCGTCACAGATTGAAGAGC
>JAISOF010000002.1 GCA_031275815.1 Candidatus Nomurabacteria bacterium | reverse complement strand
ATATTATGAAAAAAACAAAAAACAACACTACTCCAAACAATATTAACACAAAAGCCACCAAAAAAATCGGAAATTGGAACAAATACAATAAGTCACTCCAAGAACGTGGCAATATTACCCTGTACATCTCCCGAAAACTCATCACAAAGACTGCCCTAGCGCCCAAGAAAACCAAGCTGGCTGGAAGACCTAAGAAATACTCTGACGACCTGATCTTACTAATCCTGACAGTTCGAACAGTCTACCACCTCCCACTAAGACAAACCACTGGCTTTGTAGCTGGCTTTTTAAGCGCCATAGGAGTCAACTGGTCATTGCCAGACTATTCGACATTGTCCCGCAGAATGCAAAAGCTAGAAGTAGATTTTTGTCGAGACATTCGATCAAAGCTAAACGGTCAAAAGCTCACCCTCTCACTGGACAGCTCAGGACTAAAGGTCTATGGCGAAGGAGAATGGAAAGTCAGAAAGCATGGTTGCTCCTATCGTCGAACATGGGTGGAGACTCACATTGCTGTTAACGATTCTCGTGACATCTTAGGCTTAATCAATACCAAATCCAATGTGCATGATGCTTCGCAGTTTAAGCCACTGATCCGTGCAGTCAAGCACAATCTACCAGCAGGAGTCATAGATACAGTCATAGGTGATGGAGCCTATGATGTGAACGAGTTCTATCACTATGCCGAAGACGAGTGGTTCTACTTTATTGCTCCACCACCTAAGAACGCTACCATTCGAGTTACGGGTGGCAGGAGAGTAGGTATTAAAGACCAGTCAGGGTGGGAAGAGCGTAATCACATAGTCAGCAGGATTGCGGAGATTGGCTTAGAAAGTTGGAAACAAGAAGTAGGATACCATAGAAGAAATATCGTAGAAAATACTTTCTACAGGCTAAAGACCATCTTTGGAGACAAGCTAAGGTCTAGGACAGTTGAATCGCAATATACGGAACAGTGCATTAGGGCTAGTTTGATTAATAGGTATAACCGGATGGGACTGCCAGAGTATGCAGGGTAGTGGGGAGGGGTGGAGGGGGGTTTTGGTTTTTGTTTTTTTGGGGGGGGATTATGCAACAAGACCTTCGATTTTTTTCGACTTCAGGGGTTTTATTACAAAAACTTCATACTTGTTGGCAACTGAAAAAACTTGAATAACCTCCAACAAGGTCTTGTTGGTACCAACCCCCACTTCACAGGGCTCTTCAATCTGTGACGACAGATTGAAGCGAGGAACCGACCTGCCGCAGGCTGGGCCGGCTGGCACGGTTTGAGTACCTGTGAATGTGGGTGGTTGTGCAACAAGACCGGAAAGAGAAACATCCCAACAAAAACTATACCAAGAAAACCGGCAGGAGAATTGCACCAACAAAAGTGGCAGGAGAACATACCAACAAGAGTATCACACCAACAAAATCAGCAAGCAGAACAAACCCAACAAAAGTGATTACGCAACAAAACCCTTGTGAATGGCAACAAGGGGTGAATAAGTTTCGAGCCAGCGCAACTAACTCCTCAAAACCGCGCGCAACATCACGCGCTGGTTGTAAGTTTTCAGATTTTCATTCCAATCGCCAATGCAGGTGATGATGTTCAGACCCTCTTTGCCGAAAACGGCGCTTTTGTACAGCATGGTGTTCATGTGGTCGCCCGCCTCGTCCAGTGGGATGATTTTGATCTCCACCACTTCGTATGTGAAAATCGCGCCGTCGCCCCGCTCCACGATGATTTCGTCTTGGGCTTTCAGCTTGCTCAAGTTGTCGAAAATCCCCTCGCGCCGCGTGCCACCGTTGTGCCCGTCCATGAATATGGTACCGCCCGAGCCTGGTTTGGCGCTGTTTCTATACCAACCAGCATCAAAAATGCTGACCGGACTGTTAATCCGCCCGTCTTTGATGCCGATTTCCACCACCCGCGCTTTTTCCACACCAATTTTGGGGACAGATAGATATCTGGGCTTGTCTTTTGCCACCACCCACTGCTCGACTTGCTCTGGCGTGATGGGGGTTTCGTCGACAATTTCCGCCTCTACCACCTCCTGCGCCTCCGCGACTGGCGGAGTGTTTGCGCGGTCGTCCGCCATGCGTTTTTCGTTCAAAATCACAATGCCGAGCAACACCACCAGTCCCAACAGCAACAAAAATCCGACGCTGCGCAAAATAATTCGATGGGTGGTTTTAACTCTCAGGCTCATTTTTGTAATCATCATAAGTTATCATTAGCGCGCGGGAGTTGAGCTGACGCAAGCTTTCAAGAGCAACAGTCACGACAATCAGCAAACCGGTTCCGTTAATCGAGAGTTGAGCGTTGGGCTGTCCGGTGAAGAAATAAAACAAGAGGTCGGCAACGAACGGCGACATGGCAATCAACCCCAGTGCCACCGAGCCGAAGAGGTTGAGGCGGTTGACGATTTTGCTGAGATAAGTGGCGGTGCTTTTGCCCGGACGCACGCCCTCAATAAACCCGCCTTGCCGTTGCAGGTTTTCGGAGATTTCTTTGGAGTTGAAGACAATGCTAGTGTAAAAATAGGTGAATCCAACCACCAACAAGAAATAAGTGACGGGATAAATGAACGACTCCCACGTTTCACCGGTGAAAGTGCCGGCATTGGGGGCGGAGAACCAGAGTACGAGTTTGTTGCCGATGGCGGATGCGGAGTCGGCCGAGCGGATGACTTGTCCGATGAATGACGGCAGGGACAAAAAAGCTACGGCAAAGATGACGGGTATGACGCCGGCGGCGATTAATTTGATGGGCAGAATGCTTTTGATGCCGCCGTATGAGCTGTTGCCGTGCACGCGTTTGGCGTAATTGATGGTGATAATGCGTTGGGCCTCGTTGATTTTGACGAGGACATACAAGATGAACAACACTAATATCAGGAATCCCGCGATGATGGCCAAGTTGTAGCCGTTGATGGGCAGATCGAACCAGCCAAAGACGCTGAGGGTGCCGCCTGTGCCGACGACACTGTTCCAGACAGTGATGACGGCGGCGGGCAATTGGCTGACAATGCTGGCGAAAATCAGCATGCTGATGCCGTTGCCAATACCTTGCTCGGTGATTAATTCGCCTAGCCACATCAAGAGAATAGAACCGGCGGTCATGGCGGTGATGGCGATAACCCATTCCGACATGCTGGTGGCGCCGACGTCGGCCGAGTTGGCGGCCAGCACAGTTTGGCGCAAGATGAAGATGTATGCCACCGATTGCAAGATAGCGAGGGGCACGGTCAACATCCGCGTCCATTGGTTGAGTTTGCGGCGCCCGCTTTCGCCGTCGTTGTGCAGTTCTTCCAGTTTCGGCACGGCTTTGGTCAAGAGTTGGATGACGATGGAGGCGGTGATGAATGGGCTCAGCCCCACCAAGATAATTGAGAAGTTGGTCAACGCTCCGCCGGAGAGCAGGTTCATGAAACCGCCGAGATCCGACGAAGAAATTGCGCCCTCAATCGCGGCTTTCATTTTCACTGGGTCGGCGAGCGGGATGGGGATGTGCGCCAAAAAACGATAAATCACAATAATGCCGAGAATAATCAGAATGCGTTTCAGCATGTCGCGGTTTTTGAACGATTTAAAAATGGTTTTGAAGTTCATACTTAGTCCATTCTAGCATGAATATGGGCAAGAAGACAATAGGTATATCTTCTTATTATATCACACTATGTTATTAAAGTCAATTGTTAAAGGTTATTTTTTGGCTTTTTCCAGTGGTTTGCGGGCGGGAACCGGAGTTTTTTCGAACGTGCCGCCGACCTTTTTGAGGGCTTCGATGGCAGTTTTCGAGGCAAATTGGGTTTTTAAGGTCACTGGGGTTTTAATTTCGCCACGCGAGAGGATTTTTACTTTGGTGTACGGCGTTGAAATCATGCTATTTTCGAACAGGGTGAAATTATCCACCACGCCAGTCAGAGCGCCCAACCGGTCAAGATAGACCACTTCAGCTTTTTTGTGCAGGCTTTTGAAACCTTTCAGTTTCGGCACGGCCTGCATGAAAGCTTTTTGCCCGCCCATGAAACCCGCCGGCATTTTGTTGTGTCCGGCGCGGGACTTTTGCCCTTTGGTGCCGCGCCCTGCGGTTTTGCCTTGACCCGCCGCAATACCGCGCCCCACGCGCTTGGTTTTTTTGTGGGTCGTGACTGTCAAATCATTAAACTTCATTTTTCTGCTCCTTTTTGTCCTTATGGTTATGCCAGCGCTCTTTCGGCACTAGACTATCCAGACCCTTAATCACCGCATAGGCAATGTTCACCTTGTTGGTTGAGCCCAAAGATTTGGAAATCAAGTTTTTGATGCCGGTCAGTCCAATAATCGAGCGCACCACGCCGCCGGCAATCACTCCAGTACCCGGAGCAGCGGGTTTCATCAACACCACGGCGCCAGTGACCTTTTCTTCCACTTCGTGCGGGATGGTTTCGTTATCAATATGAATGGTAATCAGGTTCTTGCGGGCGCGGTCAGTGGCTTTGGTCACGGCGCTGGTCACGTCCTGTCCCTTGGCCACGCCCACACCGACCTTGTTTTTCTTGTTGCCAATTGCCACCAAAGCCTTGAACCGGAAACGTCGCCCGCCCTTCACCACGCGTGCCACGCGGTCGATGGAAATTGTGATTTCTTCAAACTCTTTCGGCGCGTCGGGTTTGCGCTCCATGCGCTTGCCGCCAGAGCGACGGTTGGCGAACCGGCTACTGCCCTCCGCATTGACGACGCGAGGAGCGGTGTTGGTGGTTTTCGTATTTTCTGCCATGTTAAAACTCCAATCCTTCTTTTCTGGCGGCGGTGCCAAGACTGCTCAGCCGACCAGCATATTTTCTGCTATTTCGATCCAAAACAACTTTGGAAATGCCCTTTTTCTTGGCATTTTTGGCAATTTCCGCCCCAATGATGGCGGCTTTTTCAGTTTTGCTGCCAGTCAATTTCTTGCCCACAGTTGTGGCGGACGCCAAAGTCACGCGTTTTTCATCATCAATAATTTGCGCATTAATATGCAAATTGCTAATCTTGACGTTCAGACGCGGACGCTCCGTTGTGCCAAAAACTTTGGCGCGCACCCGCTGTTTGCGCAAAACTTTGTTCCGCTCTTTTCGTTCTATTTCACTCATTTTTTACCTGCCTTTCCGCTCTTGCGCAAAATCTGCTCACCCGCGTATTTGATGCCCTTGCCCTTATATGGCTCCGGCTTTTTCAAGCTGCGGATTTCCGCCGCGACCTGTCCCACCAGCTGTTTATCAATGCCAGACACGGTGATTTCCATTTTGTTCACACCGAGTTGGACACCAGCGGGAGCTTGATATTTCACCGGATGTGAAAATCCCAGCGCCATTTCAATGGCTTGTCCGCCACCGCTCAAGCGAAACCCCACGCCGTTGATTTCCAGCTTTTTTTCAAAACCTTTGGTCACGCCAGTCACCGCGTTGTTTAATAATGCCCGTTGCAAGCCGTGCTTGGCTTTCGATGGGGCTTCGTCGTCTTTCCGCGTGACGACAATTTGGTTGTCCGCGACGGCAACGCTGATGTCCGGTTGTTTGGCAACCGAAAGAGTGCCTTTGCCACCAGCCACGCTGATAGCGTCATCGCCAACCGTGATTGTCACGCCACTTGGAATTGCAATTGGTAGTTTTCCGATTCGACTCATCTATTCCTTTCCTTATTAATAAACCTTTACTAATACTTCACCGCCCAAGTGCAATTTTTTGGCCTCGTTGCCATTCATCACACCTTTGGAAGTGCTGATTAAAACCATGCCGCGACCCGATTTGACGCGCGGGATTTTGGCGGCGCCGACATAAACGCGCCGTCCGGATTTGCTGACTTTGCTGATTTCGTTGATGGCGGCATTTTCACCTTTTTTGTTGATGACGACGTGCAAAATATCGCGTGGCACCGCCTCCTCAACATTCACCTCCTCCAAATAACGCGCTTTTTTCAACTCGTCAGCAACAGCTTTTTTCAACTTGGAAGTGGGCACGCGGATTTCGTGTTTGCCGACCATGATTGCGTTGCGGATTCTGGTGATTAAATCTGCGACGGCGTCTGAACTTTGTAATGACATATTTCTCTCCTTTCCTACCAACTACTCTTTATTACGCCCGGTATTTCGCCCTTGCTGGCTTTTTCGCGGAAATTAATGCGATCCATTCCAAAACGGCGCATATACGCCCGCGGTCGCCCAGTCAACAAATCACGGTTTTTGCGACGGGTCGGCGAAGAATTGCGTGGCAACTTTTGCAAGCCCTCTTGGTCGCCTAGTGCTTTCAATTCTGCGCGCTTCGCGGCATATTTTTCAAACATTTCCTGTCGTTTCTTGTCTTTTAAGACCATTGATTTTTTTGCCATATTATTCCCCCTCGCCTTTCAAGGCTTTTTCAAACGGCACACCAAAAGCTTCCAGCAGCGCTTTGCTTTTTTCTGGGCTGCCGTTTTTGATGACCAGCGCCACTTCCAACCCGTGCAAAACTTGTGCGTCTTCAAATGATATTTCTTGAAAAATCGTCTGTTCTTTGATGCCCAAATTATAATTACCTTGCTTGTCGAAAGCTTTCAAAGGCACGCCGTGAAAATCCCGTGTGTGCGGCAAAGCAATATTCACCAGCCGATCCAAAAACTCATACATTTTGTCATTACGCAAAGTTGCCATGTAGCCAATCGCGCCACCCTGCCCCTTGCGGATTTTGAATGTGGCAATGGATTTCTTTGCCAACCGCTCGGTGGTGGCTTGACCGGTGATTTTTTCCAGCGTGTTCTTGACAGTTTCCAGATATTTTTTGTCGTCTTTTTTCTTGCCGACGCCGGAACTCACCACAATTTTTTGCAAGCTCGGTACTTCCATAATATTATCCAACTGCAATTTTTTCTGCAAATCAGCTTTCAATTTGGTGTCGAAAAGTTGTTTGAGGCGTGGAGTATTAGTCGTAATTTTTTTCATACTGCAATCTCCTTGTTGTTATAATTTCTGGCAATCCGGATGGTTTTGCCGTCTTTTTTGGCATAGCCAATCCGGCTGGTTTTGCTGGTTTTCTCGTCCACCACAAATGCCAATTTGGACAAATGAATGCCAACATGAATCTCTTTTTTGCCGCCTTTGTTGAAACGGGTGGGCTTGACGTGGCGTTCGCGCACCCCAATGCCATCCAACACTGCGCGCTGTTCTTTCGGCAAAACCTTCAACACTTTCTTGACTTCACCTTTGTTGGTTCCACTGATGATTTTCACCAAATCGCCAGTTTTAATTCTTTTTCCTGTGCTCATAATACCTCCGGCGCAAGGCTAATAATTTTTGTATAACCTAATTCGCGCAACTCACGCGGGATGGGGCCGAAAACGCGGGTGGCGCGTGGCGTTTTGTCGTCGTTGACCAGCACGGCGGCGTTGTCGTCAAAACAAATCGTGGAGCCGTCCTTGCGACGTACTTGGTTGCGCGTCCGCACGATCACGGCTTTCACCACCGCTTTTTTCTTGACGGTGCCGGTCGGCGACGCTTCTTTGACCGACGCCACCACCACATCGCCCACATAAGCATAATGCCGTCTGGTTCCGCCGAGCACGCGAATCACTCCGAGCTCTTTGGCACCGCTGTTGTCCGCCACTTTTAATCTTGTCATTTCCTGAATCATACTGTTACCTCATCATCTTTCAACTCAATGGTGCCAGCGGTTTTTTCCAAAACCTTTTCCAAAACCCAAGTTTTGGTCTTGGAAATCGGGCGAGATTCTTTAATCAAAACCGTGTCGCCGACTTTCGCCACGTTTTTTTCGTCGTGGGCGGTGTATTTCCGAGTGACCGAATATTGCTTTCTGTACACCGGATGAGTTTCACGGCTGGTTACAGAAACGGTGATAGTCTTGTCGCGTTTGTCAGACTTCACGACGCCGGTTAATGTCCTTGCCATATTATTTTCCTTCCTTTAGTTTTTTTTCAGCAGTGATTTTCGTTGCAATCCGAGCAATTTCTTTGCGGAGGGCTTTCAGGGCGTGGGGGTTTGCCAGCTCATCGGAATGCAGGCGCTTTTTCGCGTCAATATACTCCGCTTTTTTCGCCAACAATTGCTCATCCAATGTTAATTCTTTCTTTTCAGCCATCTCAAAACTCCTCTTTCTTCAAAAACTTGGTGCGCACGGGCAGTTTGTGTCCTGCAAGGCGCAAAGCTTCGCGGGCCTGCTCCTCGGTCACATCCGCCAGCTCAAACATCACAGTTCCCGCTTTGACTTTCGCCACATGAAATGCGGGATCACCCTTGCCGCTACCCATCTTCACGTCAAGCGGTTTTTTGGTCACGGGAGTGTGCGGAAAAATGCGAATCCAGATTTTGCCACCGCGCTTGATATAGCGGGTCATGGCTTGGCGGGCGGCCTCAATTTGGCGGCTGTTAATCCGTTCGTTGTCGAGACTCATCAAGCCGTAACTTCCAAAAGCAACAGTATTGCCTCTTGTGGCGATACCATCGTTTTTGCCCTTACGAACCTTTCGGTGTTTTTGCTTTTTAGGAATAAGTATTGCCATAATTAACCTTTCTCCCCCTTATAAATCCAAACTTTCACCCCAATGATGCCGGCGACCGTTTGCGAGCGCGCCACATTGAAATCAATGTCCGCTCGGATGGTGTGCAGTGGCACCGACCCCTCAATCAACTTCTCGCGGCGACTCATCTCTGCGCCGTTCAACCGCCCAGACACTTCAATCCGCACGCCTTTCGCGCCCGCTGACATGGTGTTTTGCGCCGCCATTTTGATGGCGCGACGGAAGTTCATGCGCTTTTCCAGTTGGTGCGCGATGTTTTCGGACACCAATTTGGCGGACAACTCCGGCTTTTTGACTTCTTCAATATTGATTCTGACCGGCGTGTCGGACAGTTTTTCAATTTCGGCTTTCAATTCATTCACACCGGCGCCACCCTTGCCAATCACCGCGCCAGCCTTGCTGGTGAAAATCGTTACAGTAATCAAGTTTGGCGAACGCTCAATTTGTACTCTGGCGATGGTGGGGCGCGCCTTGAACTTGGCTTCAATCAAATTGCGGATTTTGACATCGCAAATCAGCCAATCTCGATAATTGATTTTTTTGGCGAACCACCTTGACGCCCAGCCTTTGGTCACTTGCAACCTGAAACTGCGTGGATCAACTTTCTGTCCCATTATTTGCTCTCCTTGTTAGCTGGCTGCTGTTTGTTCGCGTCAGCTTTCTTAACCTTTTTCTTGCCCACAACTTCTATCAAAATATTACTGGAAACTTTCTCAAACGGCAAAGCGCGTCCGCGCGAGGCGGGCTTGTAGCGGCGCATGCGGGCGCCGGCGGTGACGGAGATTTTGGAAAGGATGATGGAAGTGCTGTCAATGCTACCCTTCTCCAACAGATTGGCTTTGGCGCTTTGAATAGCCTTTTTGACCGGTTGGGCAGCGTGGCGCGGTGTGTTTTCCAAGATAACCAGCGCGTCTTCCACCGTGCGGTTGCGCACCAAGCTTGCCACAATCGCGGCTTTGCGCGGGGCTTCCGCCACGCCTTTGATTACCGCCACAGCTTTGATGTAATCTTCCGTCATGACTTGTCCCCTTTCGCCGCCATCGCTTTTTTGCCGCCATGCTTGCGGAACTTGCGGGTGGGTGAAAACTCACCCAGCTTGTGCCCCACCATGTTTTCTGAAATATAAACTGGCACATGAGTCTTGCCGTTATGTACCGCAATTGTGCGACCCACCATCTCCGGTGAAATACTGGAAGCGCGCGCCCAAGTTTTGATAATGGTGCGGTCTTCGGAAGACAGTTTTGCCACTTTGCGCGCCAGCTTGAAGTCCACGAAGGGGCCCTTTTTCAGCGATCTACTCATTTTTTCCTCCTTTTTTGGTTGTGACGGCTGGTAATTATCATTTTGTTAGTACTCTTGTTCTTGCGGGTACGATACCCTAATGTCAGTTGTCCCCAAGGAGTGCGTGGCGCTCGTCCCGTCCCGTGGCGTCCGCCGTCGCCACCACCATGTGGGTGATCGGTGGCATTTTGCACCACTCCGCGTACCGTCGGACGAATACCTTTGCGACGAATGCGCCCAGCTGAACCGTATTTGATGTTTTGGTGTTGGAGATTACCCACCGTGCCGATGGAGGCAAAAGCCGTTACTGGCACCTTGCGCACTTCGCCGGAGGGCATTTTCACAGAGGCGTAATTGCCCTCTTTCGCCATCAATTGCGCGGAGGCTCCCGCCGCCCGCACCAATTGCGCACCGCGACCTGGGGTCAGCTCAATTGCATAAATCTTGGTGCCAATCGGGATGTTCTCAATCGGCAAACGCGAGCTTTCTTCCACCGCCACGCCATCACCCACCGCAACTTTCACGCCTTTTTTCATGGCGGTGTCCGCCAAAATGTAATGATAGGTACCGTTCTGATCCTTGACCCGCGCAATCCGCGCTGAACGGTTCGGGTCGTACTCAATTTCTTCCACAGTCAAGGTCAGGTTTTTCGGCAGGTTGTGGTTGACCAAACGATAGTGCCGCTTGGCGCCGCCACCGCGATGACGCACGGTGATTTTGCCGGAATTATTGCGTCCGGCGGTCTGTTTTTTGCGTTTTAACAGACTTTTCAGCGGTTTTTTGGTGGTAATTTCGGCATAATCCGCAGAAGTCATTTGGCGCCTCGCCGGAGTGGTTGGGTTGTATTGCTTGATACTCATTATTTATCTCCCCTTTTGCCCGTGCGCCGCTTGGCGAACAAACCAACCTTTTTGGTTTCTTCGGGCCGCTCGGCATCAGCAGTTATTTTGGTTACTTTTTCGGCTTTTTCATCACTCTCAGTGGCAGTTTTCTTGTCGAAAATCTTGAGGGAATCACCCTGTTTCAAAGTGACATAAGCATAGCGTTGGTCTTTCTTGAAAGTCGTGGCAGGATAACGGTGCTTGCCTTTGGAAAATCGCGTGGGTTTGCCTTTGCGCACTGTGACGCACAGACTCACCACCCCAACTTTGAACTGCTCTTCCACCGCCTGTTTGATGGCTTGTTTGGAGACTCCCGCCGGCACTCTGAAGACGTACTTGTTTTGCGCGGACACGAGATACGCTTTTTCGCTGACAATTGGAATTATTAACATCATTTTTCCTCCTTTACGCCCAGCCACTCTTCAATCAGCGGCAAAGCTGATTTGGTAATCACTACCGCGTCAGCGTTCAAAATGTCAAAAACGTTGAGATAAGTCGGTCGCACAACTTTTAGTTCCGGAATGTTACGGGTGGCGCGCAAGATTAAATCGCTTTTTTCGGGCACGACTAGCAAAACACGACAGCCACGCTGGAGCGGCTTGTATCCGGCGGTCTTGACCAAGTCGTCGCGATAAGCAAAAGTTTCCTTGACCTTGCCCTCAGCTGGCGCAAAATCTGCCCCTATGAAAATCTTTTTGGCTTGATTTGCCAACGACAGCGCTTGCACTACTGCTCCCCGTTTCATATTTTTCGTCAATTTAATTTTGAAGTTCTGTTCGCCGGTCGGACCAAACGCCACGCCACCATGTCGCCAAATTGGGTTGCGCGTCGAACCAAAACGAGCGCGTCCGGTGCCCTTTTGGCGCCAAGGCTTCTTGCCTCCGCCGCGCACTTCGCCGCGTTTCAAAGTTTTGGCAGCGGCCGAGCGCGAGTTTGCAAGATAAGCTGTATAAGCCAGTTTCAATAGTTCATGATTCTTGACTTCCAAGCCAAAAATATCTTTATTCAATTTCACATCTGCCATTTTATTTCTCCCCCCGCAAGGTAATCAACCCTTTGCGCGGACCCGGTACAGCGCCCTTTAGTCCAATCAAATTATTTTCCACATCAATAAAAGACACGACCAAGTTCTTGACCGTGACTCTGTCGTGCCCCATGCGACCGGGCATTTTTTTGCCCTTGAACACCTTTTGCGGATACATTGAACCGATGGAGCCGACCTTGCGGATGTCGCCCTTGAAACCATGCGTGTTGCGACTTTCAGCAAAATTGTGGCGCTTGATGGTGCCCGCAAACCCCTTGCCCTTGGAGGTGCCGGTGGCTTCAATTTTGTCGCCCAAAACAAAATCAGCCACACTCACAGTGTCGCCGGTTTTCGCTTCTGGCAGTGTTGCAAAACGAAACTCCCGAATATGTTTCGGTGTAATATTTGCGGGCTTAACGTGTCCCGCAGTGGCCTTGCTCAAGTTCTTCCCCAAACCAAAACCCATTTGCACTGCATTATAACCGTCGGTTTCCACGGTTTTAACTTGAGTTACAGTGCAGGGGCCGGCATGAATAAGCGTAATCGGAGTCACCGCTCCATCCTTGCCGATGATTTGAGTCATACCAATCTTGGTGCCTAAGATGACTTTCATCTTTTCCTTTCCCATTAAATACACTAGACTTATAGGCAGTTTCTTTTCACTAAAGACTTGCGCTTGACGTCTAGGTGTGGCTTTTATTTATAAAATACTTCTGTATCCTATCACAAATAGCGATCCACTGTCAACCCTTTTTTGGTGATAATTATGCAACAATACCGGCAAAAAAAATGATACTTGGCAAAAAACTGGCTTTTATGTTACACTCTGTATGACAAAAAACGGAGGTTTTTATGAAACGGATTTTATTAAAGATATCCGGCGAACAGCTTGGTGGCAAGAGTGGGCACGGTTTTGACGTGGAGGTTGCCAAGTGGCTGGCAAAAGAGGTGGAAGAGGCCATCCAGATGGGAGCGCAGATGGCGGTGATGGTGGGTGGTGGCAATTTTGTGCGGGGCGAGGAGATTGCGAACGGGGATATCGACCGAGTGACGGCGGACAATGCCGGTATGCTGTCGACACTCATTAATGCTATTCTCCTTGGCGACGTTTTTAAACGGGCGGGCGTGCCGGTGGCGGTGCTGTCGAACGTGTCGGCGCCACAGATTGCGGACGATTTCACTTATCGGCGGGCGCTCAACCATTTCTCGAAAGACAGAGTAGTGATTTTGGCGGGCGGGACGGGCATGCCACTGGTCACGACCGACACGGGGGCGGTGATGCTGGCGTTGCAACTGAAATGCGACGTAGTGGCGAAAGCGACCAAGGTGGACGGCGTGTATGTGGAGGATCCCATCGAGAACCCGAAAGCTCACCGGCTGGAGTCTCTGACTTATGACGAGGCAGTCACCAACCAAAATATCCGAGTGATGGACAAGGCGGCGCTGGGAATGGCGGGGGATAATCACTTGCCGATTGTGGTGTTTGAACTTCGGAAAGACGGCAACGTGACGAAGATTGTGCGTGACGAGAAAATCGGCACGAAAATCGGCTGATATATAATAGCCAGCGGCTTTTCAGAACTCCACCGGTGGTGTGGCGCTACTGATACTGTTTGCGAGCTCCGTCAAATGCACTGAAATAGCATTGTACTGTTCCACCAAATTGTTATATTCACTAATTTTCTGGTTAATCTCCTCATACAGACCATTCAAGTCGTTGATGTCGCGCTCTAAAATCGCGCGCTCGCTGTAAAAATCGCTGTTCGACGCAAACGCATGGTTGTCAGCACGCCGGTTGAAATCCGTAATTTCCGCATTCAAAGTGTCCCGACGCCCCTCGTAATCGGTTTTAAGGGCCGTAATATCCTTTTCCAAAACCGCCATTTTCGCTGACAACTCCTCCGATTGCGCCATCAACTGGTTGAACACTTCGTTGTATCCCTCAAAAGTCGTCACAATTGCCGCGCGATTCTTGAAATATTTGGCATAATGGAGCTCCAACTCCTCCGGCAAATCCCGCACCTCTGTGCCGACAATGGAATGCAACTCATTTTCAAACTCGCTGGGCGCATAATATTGCATTTTATCATTCAAATAAGCATTCTTTTCATAAACTTGCCGAAGCAATGCGCCCAGCTTCGTGTGCTCACGCTCTCCCAACCTCGCCCACACTGCGTGTAGCAGCTCGTGCGCCAAAGTCACCTCCTTGATTCCCGCCACTTGATCATTTTTCACCGCAAACACAAAAATCTTCTTGGCATAATAACAACCAAGCACGTTCACATGCTCGTCTCCGCCTCCGGCGCAATTAGTGTTGAACTCCTTGCCCTCCGCCACCACCGGCGACGAAGCATACAAAATCCGCTTCCCCTTGTCCGTCAACTCCAAATTGCCACTCAAATCCGCCACCTCTGCCGACGGTTCAAACTGGGAACTGGTAATCCGGTCAGAAATATCTTGATAATCAATTTGCGTCGCCACAAAACATGCCGCCGCAAACAATGCCAAAACTGCGACTCGAACGACGTTTTTATTGCGAGTTGTCATTTATCAATCATATCATAACGACGCGAACAAGCAAGGTTTTTGTCGTCAGATTTTCCGAAACTTGGTCGTGGAGCCGCCTGCCAGGATTGAACTGGCGACCTACGCGTTACGAATGCGTCGCTCTACCAACTGAGCTAAGGCGGCAACCATTAAATAGTATAGCATATTGTATTTTTTTGCAAAATAGTGTAGACTTTTTTCAGAGGGTTCGTGGTATAGTTGGCCTAGTACGCCTCCCTGTCACGGAGGAGATCGCCGGTTCGAATCCGGTCGGACCCGCCAAAATAGCGTTTTTTTATGGTGTCAACACACCAGATATAGCGTCCAAACGCTACATCTAGCGTATTCCTCGGTAGCTCAATGGTGGAGCAAGAAGCTGTTAACTTCGAGGTTGTCAGTTCGAGTCTGACCCGAGGAGCCAAGAAAGACCCTTTGGTTGCTGAGGCAGCCCGTCGGAGGGTTTTTTTGGTGTGAGGATAAGTTTTTGGTCTCTTGCAAGACACTAAAAGAAAAGCAGCCATAGTTTAATGTCTATGGCTACTGTGATAAAGAGCACTGGGTTGCACCGCCGTTTTGGCGCGCACGCTCTTTATTAGGTCTTTTGCTTTGCGCAATAATTTTCGCGGGGTGTCGTTGACGAGGAGGCACACCAAGCCGTGATTGGCGAGTGTATAAATTATTAACGACAAAACGTGGGGTGTGTCCAGAGCGTCCAAGAACGTGGCGAACTTGGAAAGCACTATAAGCCCAACAAAAGCACAGATAGAGATAGCAAGAGACCCCTTCTTGATTATCGTGCCACTTATGTTCATGGCACTATTGGGGTTATGGTTCCCTTGCTTGATGAAAACACAGATAGCTGCTAACAGGTACCAGCCCAGCATTCCAACAAATGTAACCAACTGGTAGTTGCTGGCAAGCAATTGCGCGACGAGACCCAGAGCTACTGCTGGGCCATAGATGAGGACGAATGCTTGCAATATTTTCTTCGCTTCAACAACTATCATACTTTTTGACAACAACTTATCCAGCCAATCTTGGCGTTTCAACCCAAAAATGGGCACCAGAATGGTACTTATCGCCAAGAATAGCGGCACAACGGCAAGGTTGACAACTACCCTCATCAGCACTTGAATCATATTCCACCTCCTGATTTTTTAAGCATTGGCAAAGCAAAAGATTAAAAAACACCAAACGTCAAAAACGAGCGCCCAGCTTTTCTTATTTTATCATACTTTGCTGAAATTGCCAAGCTTACACCATCGACCAAACATAATAAGACAGAAACAACAGCACCAGCACAACGCCCTCTTTGCGGGAGATGGTGCGTTTGGTGGCGGCGAAAAACAGGAGGGTCAGCACGGACAGAATCATATAAACCACGTCGATAATGCTAAACGATGCCAGTGACACCGAGCCAAAAATAATCACCGGCAGACCGAGCGCCATGCAAATATTGAAAATATTGCTGCCGATGATATTGCCGAGCGCCAGCGCCGGCTCGCCTTTTTTGGCCGCCATCACAGAGGTGATGAGCTCCGGCAGCGACGTGCCGATGGACACAATGGTCACGGCGATGATTTTTTGGCTGAGGCCCAGCGTCAGCGCAATTGACGAAGCGTGATCCACCACCAAATTGCTGCCAAGAATAATCCCTGCCAACCCGCCGATAATCGCCACCACCGACACCGGCACGCCAAACTTTGCCTTGATGTCCTCTTGTTTTCTGACCGCCCGTTTGCCGTGAATGATGCCCAAAAGATAATACAGAAAAATCGAAAACACCAGCACCAACATCACCCCGTCGGTGCGGCTAATCAGATTGTCGGGCGAACCGTCCAGCAACTTGTCCAAAAACATCACCGCAAAACCCGCCGTAATCAGCAGCAAAATCGGCAGTTCTTGGCGCACCACGTGGTTTTTGGTGCGCATCGGCGCAATCAGCGCCGAGATGCCAATAATCAGAAAGATGTTGATGATTGAGCTCCCAACGATGTTGCCCACCAGCATATCCGTGTTGCCGCTAAGGTGCGCCTGCACCGACACCGCCAGCTCCGGCGACGAAGTCCCAAAAGCCACAATCGTCAGACCAATCACCGTGGCCGGCACCCGCAAGTGCTTGGCCAACGACGCCGCCCCATCCACAAAAAAGTCCGCGCACTTAATCAGCAGCGCAAACCCCACGATGACTAGGAGAATGTTGGTAATCATGGGTTTTATTGTAGCTCAGGTTGGGGGAAAATGCTAGTGGAAAAAACCCGCCATGTTATTGCTTGTTTGTTTTGGGGTTGGTTTTCCTGTTATTCAGGTCTGGTTCCGGAATCCATCCATTGTTGTCATGCTGCGCGCAGTCGCAGTATCCGGCAGAAAGGTTTGGATTCTGCGACTTCGCGCAGAACGACGGAGAGAGAGTTTGGATTTTGGGATATGCCTAGAATGATGGAGTAGAGGTTGGGGGTGTCAAGGAGAGCCCTAAAAGCCGCCCCCCACTACCCGAAAGCCGTGGTTAGAGTCGGCATTGCCATTGTTTCTGCGCGAAGAAAACAACCCAGCATCCGAGCCATTACCGGCAGTCCCACCCCGTAGAAACCACGGATAGCTCGAATTCACAAAGTACGAGTAGTCCGAGCCCCAAGACTGGGTATCGGACGAAACCGACTGGACGGTTTTAGTTTCGTGGAGGGCTTGGCCACCACAATATTGGTAGGTGCAGGCGTCGTTGTTGTAATATTCTTCACTTGTACTGGTACTCCAAGTTGGTTTGGTGGCAAATGGGGGGACTGGGTAGTTGTTGTAATATTTGGAGTCTGGGAATGGGCTGAAGCCGGAACTACTGGCAGCGGCGTTGCGGACGGCCATTTGGTATTCCCGGTTGCCACCGGAAAGGTCGTAGATACCGTAGACGTTGTCGGTGGTGGAGGCGTGTTGGCCACGAGTAGTGTGGTAGGCACCATCAATAGTGGCATTGGCTCCATTGTAGGCAGAGCAGCCTGAAGATTGGCGACTAGCACTTACACTAGTACCTGCCCAGCCGGTGTGGTCGCTATAGGTATCACCACCGATGCTACTGTTATTAGAGTTGTCATCACAGTTGTTTATCCAGACTTCACTGGTGCCTCTGCCATAGATGCTGGTGGAAAGGTAGGCTACAACTCCCCAGTCATCATTTTTGGATAGTCTGGTGTTGAAAGTGTTGAAGTTGTGGGTGTTTTGGGAGGCGTTGGTGGGGATGACGGTGCCATCGCCACTTTTGCCGAGATTGACGGACATGGTGAATTGGGCGGAGACGTTGTTGTAGGAGACTCCGAGTTGGTTGGGTTTGATGAAGATGTTAGTGGCGTCGGTGACTCTGGAGGTGGTGGGGTTACTGGATTCAAACTTGCCGATCCAGAGGCCGTTCAATTCGGTGGTGCCGAAAGTAAAGGCGGGGTGAGTTGTCCAGCCGCCGACTGTGGTGCCGTCGTAGTTGGTTTTTTGGGTGGATTTTTGGAATTGGATGTTGAAGAGATATGGGCTAGCGGTTGAGAGCACGTCTTGTCCATTGCCGTCTTGGCATTGACCAGCTGTGAGGGTGATGGAGTCACTGGCGTTGGGGCGGCAGACTTGGTATTCATATCTTGGAATGTACGTCCAGTAACCCAGAATGTCGCTTTCGTTAATCACTGTACCGACCGGAGCATTCTTGTAGGTATCTAATGTGTCCGTCGTGACTGTCACTGCATTCGCCCACTTTTTATTGTCATAATCAAACCAGTCATTGCCAACATTGTTGATATCTGCCTTGGCCCAGATTGGGTTGGTGGTGTCGCCAGTGTATTTGATGGGTATCATGTTTTGGTCAGTGACAACTGTGCCTTGCCCACCGTTGTTGGCGGTGAAGGGGGTGTAAATGGTGGGGTCTATGGGGGTTTCGTCATAGGCGATGTCAAGGGTATAAGCTCCGATGTTGGAGTTTGCGGAGATGGTGATTTTGACTTCAAAGAGGGTGGTTTCGCCTTGGGCTCCAGTGGCGTTGTTATTGTTGGTGATGAGAATATTGGTGGGAGCGGAAGAAAGGGCGCAGGGAGTGGCTTTGGAGCATTCAGAAGAGGTGTCACTGCCAATGGTGACGGTGGCGCCGGTGAGGTTGTTGGCAGAGATTTGGGCGGTGAGGGTGTAGCCATAGGTGGCGGAAGTGTCAGTGACGTTGACTTCGGAGGTGCGGGTGATGGTGGTGATGTTGGTATCTTGGGCGGTGGTGATGGTTTGGTTGTTGTCAATGACAGTAATATTTGAAGTGGCGGCTTCGGTTGGAGCGAGGGAGCGATAAAACACTAAAGTCAAGACCCCAACCAAAACAAGAAACACAGTAAAAAATAGAGGCTTAGAGTATGTGAGAGGTTTGGATAAATTGAGGTGTTTCGCCCTAAACAGCCGTACACCCCTAAATAACCCCAAACTAGCAACAAAACCAACCAAATGACGCCATTTACTACCTAGCCAGCGCGAAAAACCTCTCTCTCTCTCTCTCTCTCTCTCTCTCTCTCTCTGGCTAATCGCATTGGTGTTGCCTTTCTCCCTTACTTAACTTCAACTAACTATAACCAGTATACCACACCAGAAAAAATGCGCAACCCCAAAATTTCCGGCTTGTCAAAAGATAAAAGGATATCATTAAAAAATACGTCGAAATGAATATCGCTCACCCGTTCATGGAAGGAAACGGGCGGTCGACACGGATTTGGTTGGATTTAATTTTGAAAAAGCGACTCGGCAAGTGTGTTGATTGGCAACAAGTCGACAAAGCGGACTATTTTAGTGCCATGGAGCGCAGCCCAGTTAACGATTTGGAAATCCGCGAGCTGTTGCACGGTGCCTTGACCGACAAAATCGACGACCGCGAAGTTTTTATGAAAGGCATTGAACAGTCATATTACTATGAGGAAGACGGGCTGTATAAATAACCCCATCGCTCCAAAAAATCAACCGCACAAAACGTACTGCTATTTTGTAGCTTCAGTTTCAGGAGCAACTTCCTGTGGGGCATCCGCCACCGGCGCTTCTTTGGGTTGGTTTTTGCGCAATTTTTCCGGCTTTTTGGCTTTTGCCGAGCGCGTTGGCGCAACTTTCACCCATTTTGGCAGGGTGATTTTTGCCTCTTTCAAGATGCGCACCACGCGCGTGCTGGGCTGTGCGCCGTTTTTCAGATATTTTTCAATTTGTGTTTTGTCCAAGTTTGTCGCTTTGGTGTGCGGGTTGAAAGACCCGACCTGCGCCACAATTCTGCCACTCAATGGGTGGCGATTAGCCTCCTGGACGACTATTCGATAAACCGGATACCCGGATCGACCATTACGTTGTAAACGGATTGCTAACATTTTTTCCCTTTATTTATTTAATAACTTTCGCATTATACTAGATTGTTTCGCAAAATACAACTATTTGCCGAGCTGAGCTGGTATGGTTGGCCTGTTGCATGCGACACTGCTCTTCTCATACAGCTATTTGCCGAATTAATTTGATGTTGTCGGCCCGCGTGAGCTTGGCTAACCCGTTTTTATGCCTCGTGGCATAATGACAGCTGGTTTTTGTCCGCCTTGACTGTGAACACTGTGCCTTTTTTGACTTTGCCGCTCAAGATTTCTTCCGCCAACAAGGTCTCCAGCTCGTCTTCCAGCGCGCGCCGGAGCGGTCGGGCGCCGTTTTTCACGTCATAGCCTTTTTTGATTAAGTATTTTTTGGCAGAGGGCTCGACTTTGATGCCGATGCCTTGCACACTCAAGCGCTTTTGCAAATCCACAATGAAATTATCCAAAATCTTTGCCACGTCTTTTTCGCTGAGCGAATTGAACACCACCACCGAATCAAACCGGTTCAACAGTTCCGGGCGCATCATTTTGCGCAAAGCTTTTCTTGAACTTTCCACATTTTTCTCGTGTTCCAATTGCAAATCACGCTGTTTGTGGCGACTTTTCGCCGTGAAGCCCAGCTCCGCTTCTTTCATCATCTCTTCCGCGCCAAGGTTGGACGTCAAAATCACAATCGTGTTGTTGAACCGGATTTTCTCGCCTTTGGCGTCGGTCAAAACTCCGTCTTCCAAAATCTGCAACAGCATATTGAACACCTCTTTGTGCGCCTTTTCAATCTCGTCAAACAGCACCACGGAATAAGGATGGCGGCGCACCATCTCGGTCAGTTTTCCGCCGTCGTCATATCCGACATATCCCGCCGGTGCCCCGACCAGCCGCGATACGTTGTGTTTTTCACCAAACTCGCTCATGTCAATCTTGACTAAAGCGTCGGCGCCGCCAAACACTTCGCGGGCAATCACGCGCGCCAGCTCAGTCTTGCCCACTCCCGTTGGGCCCATGAAAATGAACGACCCAATTGGACGGTTGGTGTTGGAAATGCCACTACGTCCGCGCCGGATGGCTTTTGCAACTTTGGCAATAGCCTCCTCTTGTCCCAGAACATACTTACCCAAATGTTGCTCCAAGTCCCGCAATACATCCGCTTCATTGCCATGTACTTTATCCACCGGAATGCCGGTTTTCAAAGATATCGCCCGCGCGATGTGCGCTAAAGACAGTTTTGGGGTCATTTCTGATAACTTTTTCTTGTCTTTTTTGATTTTTTCCACTTCTGTTTCTAGTTTTGCCAACTCAGTTTTGTACACCGCCGCTTTTTCGTAATCCTGACGCTCGGCGGACAACTCAATCTTCTTGGTTAAAAGATCAATCTGCACCAACATTTTCTTCAAAACATTGCCGCCCTTTTTGTCGCTTTCCACCCGCGCAATCGCGGATGCCTCATCCAAAATATCAATCACTTTGTCCGGCATGGTGCGTTCCGCCAGATAACGCGAAGTCATAAACACTGCACTCTTTATCACCTCGTCGGGAATTACGACATTGTGGTGTGTTTCGTAATGTTTTTTGATACCCTTAATAATTGCGAATACCGTGTTTTCGTCCGGTTCATCCACAATCACCGTCTGAAGTCGCCGCGCCAACGCCTTGTCTTTCTCAATATGTTTGCGATATTCATCAAAAGTCGTCGCGCCAATCAGCTTGATTTGCCCACGCGCGAGCGCCGGTTTCAACATGTTCGCCGCATCCATCGACCCCTCCGCCGACCCCGCGCCCGCCAACAAATGCAACTCATCAATAAACAACAAAGTCTTCGGCGCCGCCTCCACCTCCGACAACAACCCTTTCAACCGCTCCTCAAACTCCCCGCGATACTTCGTCCCAGCCACCATTCCCGCGAGGTCAATCTGGTACAGCGTGTACCCAATCAAACATTCCGGCACGGCGTTTTTCGCAATCCGATCCGCCACACCCTCCACAATCGCTGTCTTGCCCACGCCCGCCTCGCCAATCAGCACCGGATTACTTTTCGTGCGCCTTGACAAAACCGTGACCATCCGCTCAATCTCCTTTTCGCGCCCAATCACCGTGTCCAACTTGCCCTGAGCCGCCAGCGCCGTCAAATCTGTGCCATATTTCGACAGAAACCTGAGGGGAGTCTTTTGCCCCTTGCGCGTGCCACTGCCCGCCATCACCAAGTTCTGTTTTTCCAGAAACTCCCCCACATCATCCATCAATTTCTCCACATCTGCGCCAAGATCCAACAAAATATCCACCGCCTTGCTGTTGTTTTGGCTGAGCAAAGCCAACAAAATATGCTCCGAATCAATCCGGTCGCTACTTAAATCCTGCGCCACATTCCAACTCATGCGCAAAGTCAACACCACTGCTTCCGAAAAAGACATCATCGCCACGTGCGACACCTTCACCTCTGCTGCCGGCGCGCCAATCGTGTGCTCCGCCTTTTCCAAAGTGATATCCTGTTCCAATAATAATTTCGAGGCCATCGAACTGTCGTGCGCCAAAATCCCCAGCAACACGTGCTCCGTGCCCATGAACCCGCCGGCGTATTTTTTCGCAAAATAGTCCGCCTTTTGGAGCACCATCCGCGCATCGTCGGTCAAGTGACTCATCATTTCTGCAAAATCATCCATCATGTCTTCCATTATACTCCACTTGGCACTCGTGTCAAGAGAGTGCCAAAAGTTTTTTATATAACCTCCTTAAGCCTTAGCCGTCGCCTCAATCTCCGCGTTCAGCTCCACCCTTGTACTCATCCGCCCGTCATCCTGCACTGTATAAATCAACACCGTGCCGAGCGGCATCTCGCGCTCCGTAATTTCCGCCTCTGAAAGGTTTTCCAGATATTTGATGAGGGCGCGGTCGCTGTTGCCGTGCCCCACAATCAAAATATTTTCTCCCGCCAACAGTCGCGGCAAAATCTGCTTTTGGTAATACGGCACCGCGCGCGCCACCACCATTTCCAATGATTCTCCATTCTCCGGCTGATAAGCATAGCCCCGTCGGATTTTCTGGAACTCCTCGTCGCCCACTTCTTCTTTGACTTTCCACTTGTCCTTGCCATTGAAAATCCCATAATTCCGTTCTCTCAGCTCTGGTGCGATTACCACCGGTGCCGTCAAGTGTAGCACCTCATTAAAACTATCCAGAGTTTCAGTCGTGCGCACCAGTGGTGAAACATAAATCCCCGAAAAGTCAATATCGCGAATCAATTCCGCTACTTTTTTGGCGTCCGTTTTGCCTTTTTCGGTCAAATGCACGTCCGTCCACCCTGCCCACAAGCCTTTGGCGTTATATTCCGATTCTCCGTGTCGCGTGATTACTAATTTTCCACTCATGTTACCTCCGTTATTTATTATTGTATTTTGTCTCAAAAACTCATTTTTCCGGTTTGCCCAGCAATGCAAACATATTATTTTTATACGCCTCCACGCCCGGCTGGTCGAACGGGTTGACACCGAACAGCATGGCAGAAAGCGCGCACGACAGCTCGAAGAAAAAAATCAACTGCCCGAGATGAAATGCCGTGATTTCCGGTACTGTAATTTCAATCACCGGTACGCCACCGTCTGCGTGCGCCTGTTTGGTGCCGATGAGCGCCATTTCGTTGACCAGACTCAAGTTTTTGCCCGCCAAATAATTCAAGCCGTCGCCATTTTCATCATCAAGCGGGATAGCAATTTCCATCGCCGATTTTTCCACTCTCAACACCGTTTCAAACAAATCCCGCTCGCCATCCTGAATGAACTGCCCGAGAGAATGCAAATCTGTGGTGAACGACACCGACGCAGGGAAAATACCCTGTTGATTTTTGCCCTCGCTTTCGCCAAACAACTGTTTCCACCACTCCGCAAAATATTGCAAACTGGGCTCAAAGCTTGACAAAATCTCAATTTTCTTGGATTTTTTGTATAGTAAATGGCGCAGGGCGGCATACTTTTTGGCATTTTCCAAGCATTGCTCATCAGTCGCGGCTTGCTTCGCTCCAGCCAGTAACTGCTCAACGTCCACGCCTTTCGTGGCGATTGTCAACAGTTGCGCCACCGTCAAAACCGAAAACCGTCCGCCCACATCATCCGGCACGGAGAGCATTTCCCAGCCTTTTTGCACTGCCAAATCGTGCAAGCTGCCCTTGTTCGCGTCGGTAATCGCCACAATCCGGCGGTTCGCCTCGTCTGCGCCGTATTTTTCCACAAGCGCCTTGCGAAAAATCCGAAATGCCAGCGCCGGTTCCAATGTCCCACCGGATTTGGAAATCACGCAAACCGCAAAATCCTTGCCGGCGACCGCGTCCAGCGCTTTTTGCAACTCTTTCGAACTCAAAGAATTGCCCGCAAACACCACCTCCACGCCGTCGCCACCCAGCGCCTCAATCACCGCTTTGGCGCCAAGATAGCTCCCGCCAATTCCAATCGAAACCAAGATTTGAGAGTTGGTTTTGATGTTTTTTGCCAGCGTTTTGATGCGCGACAAAATGCCCTCGTCCGGCGTCAGCCACCCCGTCATTTCCATCGTTGGCAGTTGCTCATACGCCACGTCGGCGGCTTGTCGCTCGGTTGCTAATTCTTCTGTACTCACCAAATCGCTTGCAAGTCCCAAATCCAATAATACACCCATAATAAAACCTCCTTAATCTGGCGGAAGGGGCGAGATTCGAACTCGCGGTAGTTTGAGCTACGCCGGTTTTCAAGACCGGTACCATCAACCACTCGGTCACCCTTCCACACATCATTATTCTACCGCAAACTTTGCCAAAAGCCAACTTGCTTTTTTTTGCGAAAAGCTAAAGACCTTTATAGGTCTTTTCGTTACGCAAAGCGACTTTTACGATTTCGGCGTGCGCGCCATCATCTTTGAAGATAATGCGAATGCGCCCGACTTTGGCGCGATAGAGCTGTTTGTATCCGGCCAAATGGCGGATGTGAAGGTTAGCAAAGTTGCGCGATAGAATCAATTCAATTACAGTCAACACCTTATATTTTTCATCCAAAGGCAATTTGCGCAACGGTTTAGTCGTGTCGTCGGCCATTTTCGTCTTCCGCGATAACTTTTTCCAAAATCGCCTTAAACTCCTCTATCGGCATGCCGTTATCGTTCTCATCCGTCAAGTCAATCTCTTCCCACTCTTCTCGCGGCGAAACAACCTTAAAAATCGGCTCCGAACGTTTCATCACCACAAAAGTGTCGCCGTCTTCCACCATGTCGGCGTACTTCTGGACGTTGTTGCGAAAGTCTTTTAAACTAATAATATTGGTTGCGTTAATACTACTCATGATGGAAGTTTATCATAAGGTAAACTTTTTGTAAACATTTTTTCTTGATAATTTCCACAATTACGGTCTTGCTGAGCAAAAACGACACCTATCGCACCAAAACAAACTTGTTCTTGCCCTTTTTCACAAGGCCAAGCTCATTGACCGTGCCATCTTCCAGCATTTTTTTGCCATTCACGCTAATCGCGCCGCCAGACAACTGTTTGCGCGCTGCGGTTTTCGACGCGACCAACCCACTTTCCGTCAAGATGTCCACCAAACTTTCGCCAATTTTCGCCGTCGGAATCGACAGCGCCAGCTGATTCAGCTCATCATTGCTCAAATCTTGCAGTTCGCCTCCGCCGAACAAAACTGTTGTAATTTTTACAACATTATCCGCTGGTTTCTTGCCGTGCACAATCTTTGTGGCCTCGTATGCCAAGCGTTTTTGCGCCACTCGACCACTGGGGTTTTTCGCAAAATCCGCCAAAAGTTCTTCAGCCTCCGGCTGACCCAGTTCAGTATAAATCTTCAAAAATTGCTCCACGTTCTCGTCCGCCGTATTCAGCCAAAACTGATAAAAATCAAACACCGAAGTCTTTTCCGCCGATAGCCACACCGCGTTGCCCTCACTTTTGCCGAACTTTTTGCCCGACAACTTGTCAATCACCAGTGGCAACGACCACACGTCAGCCTTTTCGCCCTCCAGTCGGTCAATCAAATGAATGCCAGAAACACAGTTGCCGAACTGATCCGCGCCACACACCTGCAAGTCCACGCCATATTTGCGGAATAAATGCAAGAAATCATACCCCTGCATCAGAGAATACGAAAACTCGGCATACGACAACCCCGCGCCGCCCTCACCAATCCGCGACTTCACAAACTCTCGGTCGAGCAGTTGCGTCATCGAAAACTGCTTGCCAACCTCGCGCAAAAACTCAATATAATTAATGTCTTTGAACCAATCATAATTATCCACTAAGGTGAAATCCGTCCCCGCCACCATCTTGAACTGCCCCGCAATTACCCGCTTGTTTTTCGCCACCTCGTCCAAAGATTTCAACCGGCGCTCCTCGCTCATCTTTGGGTCGCCAATCTGCCCCGTCGCGCCACCCACCAACAAAAACGCTTCAAAACCGTGCCGCACAAAACACCGCACCATCATCAGCGCCGCCAGATTGCCAATCTGCAAAGAATCCGCGCTGGGATCCGCGCCAAAATAAAACTTGCGCGACCGCTGGTCAAGCTCTTTGGGGTCTTTCAAAGTATGTTCCGCAAAAAATCCCCGCCAAATTAACTCTTCTGATAGCTTCATACTCCTATCATACACGACTTGCACGGCAGAAACAAGTCACAAATACTCGCCCACAGTTGCCTTCACTACCTCCGCATAATCCTCATGCTCCAAAACATACCGCAAATACGCCGCCATGTAATTCTTCGGGTCGCCGGTGGTCAGCCATTTGCCGCGACTGTTCACCACATAAACATCCCCCGACTTTGCCAACTTGGTGATGGCGTCCACCGTCCAAAGCTCATCATCCAACCCTGTATTTTTTGGCACTAAATATTTGAACACTTCCGGCGTCAACAGATACCGCCCGTATGAAGTCAAGTTGGACGGCGACTCCGCCGGCGTTTTCGGCTTCTCCACAATGTGGCTCAACGTGCGCTTTTGCGCGTCTTTCAAGGCAATCATGCCGTATTTATTCCACACCGCCTCTGGCATTTTCTGCGCCGTAATCACCGCTTTGGCTTCGGGATTTTTCTGATAGGCCTTAATCAAAGTCGCCACATCCCCCGTCCCCAAAATCAAATCATCGCTATAGAGCGCCACAAACGCCTCGTCCTCGTTCAGATAAGACTGGGCACTGGCAATCGGTGAGCCATTACCATACGGCAATTTCGGGTCTTGCTCAATCACGGTAATATTCGCCAACTCCAACACCTCTTTCACCGACTCATATCTGTCCTCTTTGCCCTGAGATGTCAACTGTCGTAAAATCTTTTCCACCGGATTGCCAAAATAATCCTCATAAATCGCCCTGCCCTCCGGTGTCGCCACAATAATAATATCGCGAATCCCCGCACTCACACACTCCTCCACGACCAGTTGCATTACCGGCTTGTTGCCCATCGGCAACATCGCCTTTGGCACGGTCTTCGTAATCGGCAAGTACCGGCTGGCACAGCCCGCGTCGGTAATTACTGCTTTGGTTGGTGTCTTGTATTTGCTCATGTTTTCTCCTTTAGTTCAATCATTAATTTTCCTCCTGATAATTTCACTCGCCACGCTGGGGTTGGCCTTGCCCTTGCTCTCCTTCATCACTTGCCCCACCAAAAACCCAATCGCCTTCATCTGCCCCGCCTTGATATCGGAAACCGCTTGGGCACTTTCTGGCAGACCCAAAACTTTGTCCACAATAATTTCCAGCTCGCCAGAATCACTGACTTGCAACAAGTTCATCTCTTCCGCCAACGCTTTTGGACGCTTCTTGCCGTCCAGCAATTTCAACAAAATATCTTTGGCCGAGTTGGAGTTCAGTTGTTTTTCCGCCGTCATTTCCGCGAGCTCAATCAGTGCCTCCACTTCCAGTTGGTGAAAATCTTTCGCGGCATTTTCCTCTGATAAAAGGATATTTGCGAACCAGTTAGTGATAATTTTGGCGATTTCGCGGCCTTCTGGCAGACCCAATTTTTGAATCACAGTCGTCAATTTTTGCGCAAGGATGAGGTTGTCCAAAATTGCCTCAACCACCGACTGCGAAAGCCCCAACTCCGCCCAACAAGCGCGATGTTTTTCAGGCAAAAGCGGCATATTTGCCTTAATTTCATCCACAAACTTCCGGCTCAAAACCACCGGTGGTACATCCGGCTCCGGCATGTAACGATAATCTTGCGCCTCTTCCTTGCTTCTCTGGGGCAGAGTTTTACCCTTAGCCTCACTCCATCCGCGCGTTTCTTGCTTGACTTTTTCACCCTTTTCCAACAGTTCAACTTGCCGCTCAAACTCATATTCCACCGCTCGCTCCACGCTGCGAAACGAGTTGAGATTTTTGATTTCCGCCCGCGTCCCCAGCTTTTTCGCGCCCTGTTTCGCCACCGAAATATTCACATCAAACCGCATGTTCCCATAATACAAATTAGCATCCGACGCGCCGGCATAAATCGCTAACCTCTGCAACTCCAAGCAATAAGCTTTGGCGTCCGCCGCCGAGTGCATGTCCGGCATTGAAACAATCTCCAGCAGCGGCGTGCCCGCGCGGTTCAAATCCACCAAACTGGCACCGCCCACGTGCGTCAACTTACCCGCGTCCTCCTCAAGATGAGCGTGTTCCACGCGCACTTTCAGCCCGCCCGCGTCCACCCAGCCCGCGCCGATAATCGGCTGATAAAATTGCGAGATTTGATAGCCTTTCGGCAAATCCGGATAAAAATAATGCTTGCGGTCGAAACGACTGCGCAAGTTGATTTTGGCATTCAGCGCCAACCCCAACCGCACTGCGAGGCGCACTGCCTCCTTGTTCAACACCGGCAACATGCCCGGCAATGCAAAATCGATTGGCGAAGTCTTGCTGTTCGGCTCAGCCTCCCGCGCGTCATTGTCCGCGCCAGAAAACAATTTGGTCTTGGTCGCCAGCTGTACATGGCACTCAATCCCAATGGTCGGCAAATAACCATAAATTAAATATTTCTCCGTCTCTTTCGAGGCCTCCGACCCGCGTCCGTTGACGTTGTTTAAACTCATTTTGCACCTCCGTCGTTTATGAATTTGTTGTTTCGTTTGCCCAAACTCTTCGCATTCTGCGGGCTAATTAAACTACGGCCGAGCTTCTGCTCAAAATCCGTGCGGGCGTTTTTGGCGACGGTCGCGCCAGTTTTGGCAATCTTGGCGCTTTGGCTCGGCGTGTCAGGCTGCTCGTCCAACGAGATTTCGGTGGCGGCAACTTCGGCCAGCATATTCAGCACCAACTCGGCGTTAGTCATGTTGTCGCGCAAGTTTTCTTTCTTCAGCCCTTTGTACTTCTTATAATCCCGCGCCCTCATCCCAGCCCAAGTCTGATACATCAAATCGGTCAAGCTGGCATAGCCAGCGCCCTCTTTGACGCCACTTTTGTCCCATTCATCGGTCAGAGCCTTACGTGCCTCAATGGTTTTTAGTCGCATATTTATCCAATTTTCGCTGTAGCCAAGATTGCGGTAGTTGCGCACCGCGCGGTTCATCGCTAGTTCAGGGTCGATGGCTTCGTCAATGAACTCATTGCCAACTTTCGCCAGCCAGAGCTTGAACGGCTCGGCCTTTTTGCTGGGGATGGATTGGATGAGGCGGAGGAGTTGCTCGGTGTCCATCACGTCGGTCAAATATTTCTTGCCATCGCGCGCCGTTAATTTCAGTTGACTACAATTTGTAGTCAACTGACTACCCTCTTTTTTGAGACGGGTTTTGAGCACGCTCCAATACTTGCGCGGGTTGGGGCTCTCAGTCAAAACACCCACAATATCCAAAACCGAAAACCACCACTTCTCCTCCCTCTCATCCCAAACGCTCCGCACCTCCCGCTGCTCAAACAATTTCACCTGATTTTTCATATCGCCCCCAAATCCTGCAAAGCCTGCTTATAAACCGACAGCGACCGTTTCGCCTGCTCGTATGACACCGAAAAACCGCGCTCGTGCGCGATTTGGTTGCGCAATTTGTGCACATACCACACGCCGTTCAGATTGGAAAAGCGCTCGCCTTCCGATTTTAAGCGCTCACCCATCGTCTTGCCAATCGCGCCAATTTCTATCAAAATCTTATCCACTAGTTTGTCCGCCTCCAGCACCGCAATATTATAAGTTTTTGCGTCCTCTTTCATCAATTCATTTTCAATCGCCAACCAATCCGCCTGATACTTGTCCTTGTCCAAAACCACCACCTTGTGCTTGGTCGCCGAAATCGCAAAAAACAACAGCGCCCCCACAATCAAAATTGCCACAAAGAAAAAAATTAATCCACTACTCATAAGCTATTATCCTTTAGTCTTTTATATACCATAAAACAAATAAAAACAATAATAATTACAGCTACGATGATGGCTCCCGTTTTGAGCATATCTCCCATTTCATATGTTCCAGCCATATTCTCCAAACTGTCGTAATTGTTACTGCTCTCCATAATCCTCCATCTGCTCCGCTAGCGTCAAAATCACAGCGTCCGACCCCCGTGCACCAATCAACTGCACCCCCACATCCAAACCGCTCTTGGTGCGCCCCGCCGGCACTGAAACCGCCGGCAACCCCGCCAAACTCGGCGGCACGGTCATCACATCTTCCAGATACATCTTCACGGGGTCGTCAGTTTTCTCGCCAATCTTGAACGCCGGCGTCGGCGTGGTCGGACAAAGGAGCACATCAAACTTGGCAAAAGCCTTCCGGTATTCCTCGATAATCAACGTGCGCACCTTTTGCGCTTTCAGATAATACGCGTCAAAAAAACCACTGGATAGCACAAAATTGCCAATCAAAACCCGACGCTTATTTTCCGGCATAAACCCCTCGTCGCGGCTGTGTCCATAAATCTCCGGCAAAGTTTTCGCCACCCGCGCGCGGTGCCCATAGCGAATCCCGTCATAGCGTGCCAAATTGCTCGCCACCTCCGCTGGTACCACCACATAATACACCGGCAGGGCGTATTTTAGCGTGGACATTTTTATGGTTTTAACATCGTATCCTTTTTTATCAAGCTTTTTAACATATTTTTCAACAATAGTCAACACTTCCCTGTCTACGTCATCCGTCATGAAATCCAAAATCACCCCAATCCGCAACTTTCGGCTGGTGTGGCGCATGAAATCGTTGTCAATCGTGGTGGAGTCCCAAGAATCTTTGCCACTCATCACATTCATCACCAGCCGCGCGTCAAAAGCGTTCGTTGCAAAACACCCAATCGTATCCGTTGAACTTGCCATTGCCACCACCCCAAACCGCGACACCGACCCAAAAGTAGGTTTCACCCCAATCACCCCGTTGAAAGCCGCTGGCTGGCGAATTGACCCGCCGGTGTCCGTGCCGAGCGCAAACGGCGCGACACCCAGCGCCACTGCCACCGCCGACCCGCCGGACGAGCCACCCGCCACACGCCGCGTATCTTTGGAGTTTTTGGTCACGCCAAAAAACGAGTTTTCCGTGCTGCCGCCGTGCGCAAAAGCGTCCAAGTTGGATTTGCCGATACAAATCGCACCCGCCGCCTCCAGTTTTTTCACCGCCGTTGCCTGCAAAGGCGCTACAAAACCCTCCAACATCTTCGCGGACGCAGTGGTCTTTGCCCCAAAATCCAAAAAATTATCTTTGAGCACATATGGCACCCCCGCCAACTCTCCGACCGCCACGCCAGCTTTCACTTTCTGGTCAATCTCCGTCGCCCTTTGCAGGGCCCGCTCTTTCGTTATGCTCACAAAAATGTTGTAATTTTTACAACATTCCGCCACCGCCAAAGCCCGCTCAACGTTCTCCACAGCCGAAACTGCGCCACTCCTCACGTCACGCACAATTTCCGGTATTTTTCGCCAATTTTCACTCATCATAACACCTTTGGCACCACCACCGAATTATCTTTGACTTGCTCCGCTAGCTCCAACAGCTCCACGCGCGAAACCCCATAATCAATCTCCTCATCCTCCCGCCAAACCGTTTCCATGTCAAACACCTGATAAGTCGGCTCCACCCCCGTCACATCGACCTCGTCCAGCTCGTCAATATAAGCCAAAATCCGCGTCAAATCCCGTTTCAAACTCTTTGCCTCCTTGTCGCCCAAAAACAAATTGGACAACTCCGCCAAATGTTTCATTTCTGAATCTGTAATCTCGCTCATGTCCTCTCCATTATACACGAAATGTCAAAAATTGTAATGCGAAATGTGCGCAAAAAGTGGTCGAACGCTTGCGCCAGTATTGTCAAACATAGGTTAGGCTTTGTTGCATAATCACCTTTGTTGGATTTATTCTACTTGCCGGTTTTGTTGTGATAAGTTTCCTCTGCCGCTCTTGTTGCACCCCCCCACATTCACAGGTACAGAACCGTGCCAGCCAATCGTTACCGGTGGCAGTCGGTTCCTCGCTTCAATCAAAGTGACGGCGAAAAATTTTTAGAAATCTACTGTTCCAACTGCTATTTTTAATTTATTGAGTACCCTTCGGGTATTGGGTACGGTAAATACTTCTCTAAAATGTTTTATGGAAGGGTCGCTGGCTAGTTCAAAATAGAGTGGCGGAAAAGTAAATAGATTAATCAAGCAGTCGGTGTATTTTTGGATGTTGTGTTCGTCAAAATCCAACTCGTTGATTATTTCTTCGACCCTCCTTTCAATGTTAGCTTTCGACCAAGCGCCCCGCTCTACTAAAAACTCCAACCCCATTACCAACCAACCACTGTATTTGTTGATTCCAGCAGTTGACACACGTATACTGCCAACGGACATCTCAGACATGCCTGTAGCCAAACGGTGTGCAACCACCGGCCACAACCCAAAAATCAGGGCTATCTCATCCTGATTTGATTCACGATAAACTAAGCTAACAGCCATTTTCTCCAGTTTGCGGTTTTCCAATTCATCTGATTTCATAAAGCCATATTACAACCTCCATGTGAAAAAAGCCAGTTTTACGACTTGGCTTAAGGTCGTTTTGATGGGCGGTTATTTCTTTTTGCCCCCGCCGTTTCCGCGATTGCCCTTCAACCCATCATTGTGCGGGTTGGTGGACTTGCGCTTTTGGTTGTTGTTACCGCTACGAAGCACCGCATTGTTGCGTCGCTTAACGCACTCCCAGCAGTAGCAATACCTACGATCGAGTCCTGTTGCCTTGCAGTTGCTTCCGCTTGCCAAGCATATCACCACCTTTCTCAAAAAAAAGTTCAATTGGTGTTAGGCACCAACACCTACCCGTGAACGAGTGTCAGTATCGTAACATACAAAAAAAGAACGTCAAGCCTCCGCGACTTTGTGGTAGAGAAGAACAGAAGAAGACAACAGAAAGTCTGACCCACAACAGAGAAAAAAGTTTGCAATCCGTGTTCTGCGATTAAAAAACTCCCGTTACCCCCAACAGAAAAGCTAGCTAATAGTAATTGCTTGGGCATTGTCCCCTTGAGGGGGTGGGGGTAGATGGCAGGAGTACTACCACCACAAACTTCAAAACCAACCACTAGTAAACTCCAACGTTGGTATGCCCAAGAATTATCTATTAGTAGCTTTTCGTCCGTGAAAAAAACCAACAAGTCAACCAGCAACCCTAATATTAAATAACTTTTCGCCCATAACAAAAACCAACAACAGACAACCCTAACATTAAACAACACTCCATCCGTGAAAAACCCAACAAGCAGCCTTTCGTCCGTGAAGAAAACCCAACAACTACCCCTCCATAAAACAACAGGGAATTATGCAACAACGCCATAGTTCATCAAAAGCGCGTCAACTCCATCAACAAGGTTTCTGTTTAATTTGTGGTCGGGTGCCTGTCGTTTAGCGACAATTATCCGAGAATCGGGCTGATTTTACTATCAGCCCGTCATCACCTCCAATCTGTTTTTTATCCTTTCGTAATGGCCATCCACGTCTGAGACGTGGTATAGCCGTTTGGCTCCGCACTCCCGCGCCTCACGTTTTGTGAGGCTCAGCACCTCTTCGATTGTGCCGGGCGCCTCTTCGTCCTCAACGTAGAGGTAGGTAGCGTGACCGGTGTATTGGTGCTCGGCCACACCAGCCCGATATCCCTCGACGTCGAAGACCGCCAAGAGGTAGTCGTCCGCCTCAAAGCGGTACGACCACACGGTCGCGCCGTGCTCCCGCTGGAGCTTTTTAACTAGCTCCGAGCGGGTTTCGTCGTAGACTCGCTGATAATACAGCGACTCCCGCTCTTCTTCCGTCTCTTCCTCTTCCTTCTCCTCTGTCTCGAGAAGGTTGAGGCGACATGGATCACTAGGGTCGGGGGGTAAAATGGGAGAATCTAGCTGATTGTTCAGCCAGTCCCCAAAGGGGATATCCTTAAACTTAACCCATTCCCCACGATAACGGATTCTGACCTCTCCAAGGAGGAACTCTCCTCCTCTCATGGAGTAACGGTAACGGTAATTACTAGTAGCGTTCGCCATTGGGTTTTCCTCCTCCTATGAAAAGAACAAAAAAAAACGAACAAAATATATAACAGTTAAAGATGACTTTTTAATGTTCAAGCCTCAATCAAGAAAACCCCCAATCAAGACTCCTATCAGCAGTCAATCGCTTAACCACTGAACAGGCGAACTAAAAACGCTTTTAGATGAAAACAAACCTCTACCACCCATCCTAACGCGCACCATTAACCATCCACAACCCAATTCTTGGGCTGTCACAACCATTATATCAAACTTCTTACGTTTTGTCAATACATAAGACATGCAAAAACCAAATAACAAGCCAAACTTCAACAAAAACACTATCTCAAGCCAACGTTCTTTTGGCAAACAAATCTTGGTCAAATTAACCACACCAATCACTTTCATCGCTTTATCCCCGTTGATTCGGTTAACTTCAACTAACTTGCCACTCTTGCAGCATGAAAAAAAGGAAAAACATCAAACCCCATTCGTCATTTTGTGTTAAAATAAAAACAATGAGCGAGACCCTGCAACCCAGCGATTTTGTGCACCTGCACAACCACACGCATTACAGCGTGTTGGATGGCATGACCAAGGTGCCGGATTTGGTTGGTCGCGTCAAGGAGCTCGGGATGGAGGCGGTGGCGGTGACCGATCATGGCACCATGAGCGGAGTGTTTGAGCTGTATAAGGTGGCGCACGAACATGGTATCAAGCCGATTTTGGGGTTTGAGGCGTATCTTGCGACGCGCAGTCGCACCGACCGCGACCCCAGCAAGGACAAGGAGCGCTTTCATCTGACTCTGCTCGCGATGGACAACAAGGGTTATGAAAATCTTTGCCGGCTGACCACTGAATCGTATCTGAACGGCGTGTATTATAAGCCACGCATTGACCACGAAATATTGGAGCGCTGGAACGAGGGCGTGATTTGCCTGTCGGGGTGCGCGGGCAGCGAGATTTCGGAAAAGTTGCGCGCCGACGATTACGCCAAGGCGAAAGAGTTGGCGGTGTGGTATCAGAAGTTGTTCGGCGACCGGTTTTATCTGGAAATGCAAGACCACGGACACCCTGACACGCCGAGTTTTTGGCCGGAGCAGAAAAAAGTCAACGAGGGTTTGCAAAAATTGTCCAAAGAATTGAACATCCCGTTGGTGGTGACTTGCGACGGGCACTATCTGTTTCACGAAGACCAAGACGCGCATGAGATTTTGTTGTCGGTGGGCACGGCGTCCAATTTGTCCGATAAAAACCGCATGTCTTTGAGAGATTTTCAGTTGCACTTTATTGATCCAAGGGATATCATCAAGCGTTGGGGCAAGGATTTTCCGGAGGCGATTAAAAACACCAAGCGCATTGCCGACCGTTGCAACGTGCAGCTGGAGTTGGACAGGATCCTGATCCCCAAGTTTCCGGTGCCGCAAGGCAAAACCGAAAAAAGTTTTTTGTCGGAGCTGGTATATCAAGGTCTGGCGGTGCGTTATGCCAAGACACCCAAGGAGAGAGCCCCGACTCTGACACCGGTGGCGGCCAAAAAACTGTTGTCGGACGAAGTGAAAGCGCGCGCGGAAATGGAGCTCGCGATTATCGAAAAAATGGGGTATTACGGTTATTTTTTGATTGTCCAAGATTTCATCAACTGGGGCAAAAATCAAGGCATTGTGTTTGGACCGGGTCGAGGCAGCGCGGCGGGCTCGATTATCGCGTTTGCGTTGAATATCACCGACCTTGACCCCTTAAGATATGACCTGCTGTTTGAGCGGTTTTTGAACCCCGACCGCATTTCTATGCCGGATATCGATATTGACATTCAGGACACGCGCCGCGACGAAGTGGTGCAATATTGTACCGACAAATATGGTGCTGAGCGAGTGGCGAATATTTGCACTTTTGGCAAAATGATGGCAAAAAATGCCGTGCGCGACGTGGCGCGAGTGCTGGAGGTGCCGTATGCAGAGGCGGACAGGATCGCCAAACTGGTGCCCGACCCCGTTCAGGGGCACCATGTTCAACTGAAAAAAGCCATCGTGGAGAGTGCGGATTTGAAACAAGAGTACGAAGCCAACCCCACCGCGAGGCAGGTGATTGACTTTGCAGCGATTTTGGAGGGTACCATCCGTTCGCACGGTGTGCATGCTTGTGGTGTGGTGATTGCGCCGGACGATTTGGTGAAGTTTTTGCCGTTGGAGATGGCGCAAAAGGGTGTGGTGGCGACACAGTTCCCGATGGGCAACGTGGAGGAGTTGGGCCTGCTCAAAATGGACTTTTTGGGGCTGAAAAACTTGACGATTATCAACAATGCCGCGCGGATTGTGCGCAAAGTATACGGCAAAAATATCGACATTGCCAACCTGCCGCTCGATGACCCGAAGACTTATGAGCTGTTCCAAAGGGCGGACACCACCGGCGTGTTTCAGTTGGAGTCTGCCGGCATGAAGCGTTATCTGAAAGATTTGCAGGCGACGATGTTTGAGGACATTGTGGCAATGGTGGCGCTGTATCGTCCGGGCCCGATGCAATTCATCGACTCGTTTATTGCGCGCAAACACGGTCGCGAACCGATTACTTATTTGCACGAGGGCTTGAAAGGTTCGCTGGAAAACACTTATGGTATTTTGGTTTATCAAGAACAGTTCATGCAGATTTCCAAAGAGTGGTGCGGGTTCACGGGCGGACAGGCGGACACCTTGCGCAAAGCCGTCGGCAAGAAAAAAATTGATTTGATGATGAAAATGAAACCGGAGTTCATTGAGGGCGCGGTGAAGGTGGGCGGGGCGACCAAAGAGGTGGCGGAAACCTTTTGGAACCAGCTTGAAGAGTTCGCGAATTACTGTTTCAACAAAAGCCACGCCGCCTGTTATGCCCTGATTGCTTATTGGACGGCGTATATCAAGGCGCATTTTCCGGACGCGTTCATGGCGGCGCTGATGACGTCGGATGCCGGCGACAACGACCGGTTGGCGGTGGAAATTGCCGAGTGCAAAAAGATGGGGTTGCAGGTGTTGCCGCCGTCGGTGAACGAAAGTTTTGAAGAGTTTTCGGTGGTCAAGGATCAGAACAAAATCCGTTTTTCGCTTTCCGCTGTCAAAGGCGTGGGCGCGGGCATTGTGGAAGACGTCGTGCGCGAGCGCAAAACGCGTGGCAATTTCAAATCGGTCTGCGACTTCGCAAAGCGCGTCAACTCCACCAAGTTCAACAAAAAAATGTGGGAGGCGACCATCAAGGCGGGCGGATTTGACGAGTTTGGCGACCGCTCGGATTTGTTGTTTGGTTTGGAAAAGATTCAGGCGTACGGTGCGAAAGCCCAAAAAGAGGCGGTGTCGGGGCAAATTGATTTGTTTTCGTCGATTGGGCAGTCGGAGGTGTTCGAAATGCCGGAAGTGGAGATTCAACCCGCGCCCAGCAAACATCCGGAGAAAGAGCGGCTGGTTTGGGAGCGGGAATTGTTGGGGTTGTATGTTTCGGCGCACCCTTTGGACAAATACGCCACGTATTTTGAGGAGCAAACGCTGCCCATCGTGGAAATCACAACGGATATGGACAGGGCGAGCGTGGTGGTGGGCGGCATCATCGCTAACATTCGCACCATCATCACGAAAAGTGGCAGCAAAATGGCGTTTATGATGCTGGAAGACCGGACGGAACAGGTGGAAGTGATTGTGTTTCCCAGCGTGTTTGAGTTGGTTGGTGGAAAGTTGGTGTTGGACGCGGTGGTGAAAATCAAGGGCGAGGTGAACTGCCGCGATCGCGATGGGCGGGCGACTTCTGATGTCAAAATCAATGCCAACGAAATTGTGGTGGTGGATGACGCAGAGTTGGACAATTATCACAAAACTGGCAAGCGAGCGGAGGGGTTGGTGGCGAAAGGGGGAGGTGGGCGCGGAAGGACGGGCGCGGGCGCGATGGCGGAAAAAACTGCCAAACCGGCGCCACCACGCATGGCTTATCTGCCACCGACGCCGGTTGAGCTGAAAAAAATGTTTGTGAAAGTCGAAAATCCCGACGATGAGGCGCGCTTGGTGGATTTGCGCAAAGTTTGCCACAAGTTCGCGGGGCTGGAAGACGTGATTTTGGTGGTTGGCGATGGAGCGGACAAAAAAGCCATCAAAATGCCGTTCAAAGTCGAGATTTCGGACGAGCTTTCCGGCGAGGTGCGGCGGATTTTCGGCGAGGAGTGTGTGGCGGTGAAATAGCCGCCTTTTGCAAAATGCGACTCGCAAACGCCCAAAAAGGCGCGGAAGAGCTGCTTGCAAAGTTTTTGCCCATTTCGGCAAAAACTTTTGATTTTTTGATAGTTTTTGCCCATTTGGGCAAAAACTTGACATTAACACTTTGTTTTGGTATGATGACACTCATCAGGAAAGGATTTTTATGAACACGAAATTAATCAAACGCGAAGAATATCTCAAGAAGTTGCGCGACCTCAAAGATGAACATATCATCAAGGTCATCTCTGGAGTGCGCCGCTCCGGCAAGTCCAGCCTGCTTGCTCTTTTCAAACGAGAGCTGCTCCGAGCGGGCGTGGCTCATCAACAAATCCAGTCCATCAATTTCGAAGAGGCAAAAAACATCAATCTGTCGGATTGGTTGTCATTGCATCGCCATCTTGAAAAAAATCTTGTTCCGCACAAAATGAACTATATTTTCCTTGATGAGCTGCAACTGGTCGATAATTTTGAAAAGATGATTGACAGTTTGTTTGTCAAGCCAAATGTGGATTTGTATGTCACTGGCAGTAACGCCTATTTTCTCTCTGGCGAGTGGGCGACTCTGCTTTCTGGTCGTTACATGGAAATCAAAATGCTACCCTTTTCTTTCGCCGAATACGTTGAGATGTTGGGTGACGACAGGCGACAAGATGAGGCGAAGTTTTTTGATTTTCTCCGGAACGGCGGGTTTCCGCAATCAGTTGAAATCTTCAAGAAAAATATTAGTTTGGGCATAGATTATCTTACGGGAGTGTTCAACACGGTAGCCATCAAAGACATCTTGACGCGCAAAGGGGCGAACGACCCCGACGCTTTGGAAAACGTCCTGAAGTTTGTCTTTGACAATATCAGTAAGCCCCTTTCACCGAAGAAAATTGCCGATTATATGGCGAGCAATTACCGCTCAATGTCCAGCCGCACGATTGAGGCGTTTCTCACGGCGGCAAAGGAAAGTTTTGTGTTGTATGACGTTGACAGGTTTAATATCAAAGGTAAGGAATTATTGCAAACCCAACAAAAATATTACTTGGTTGACACGGGGTTGAGGCAGGTTTTATTGGCGCGCGACCAACAATTTGACACTGGTCGAGCGCTTGAAAACGTGGTTTATCTTGAGCTGTTGCGTCGCGGCTATCAAGTTTGGACTGGCAAAACCAAATCCGGCAAAGAAGTGGATTTTGTTGCCAAAACCAACACTGGCATCATTGAATATTATCAAGTGACTGAAACCATGCGCGGCGAGACGACGCGTGAGCGGGAGCTGTCAGCACTGCAAAATATTGATGATAATAATACAAAAATTGTGTTGTCTCTTGATCCGGAATGGAATAACTATGATGGCATCCAGCAGAAAAATGTGATTTCTTGGTTGCTTGACAAAAGATGACGGGGGAGGTTGATTGTTGACGTGGTGGCTGTTTGGGCTAGCTTTAAATCGCTCAAGCTTGCATTATCACATCAATTAGCGTATAACAGACTTATCGTCGCTACGAGCGCGCAACTTAACTTGAAGGAAATCAAAGTAAAAGGACTGTGCGTTGGAGGGTATCTTCAGTTTTCGGTTATTTTTTTCAGTTGTTCTCAATCAGGGAGGGATAAAAATGAACACCAAACAGAAGCTCCAAAAAATGTTCCAAAGTTCCAAACAAGTTATCGCTATTGTGCTTTGTCTTGTGCTTGCGCTCACGACCTTGCCGATTTCGGCAAGCGCGGCGCCGGTCGCTCAAACCGACTGGACCAAGGTCAAGGCGGAGGAAGTTACGGCGACTCTGTCGCCGGATATCAGTATCACATTGGATGGCAAAAAGCTTGACCTGTTGAATGTGAGTGGTGCGGAAGTCGCGCCGTTGAATTACAAGGGTTCGGTTTTTGTGCCGGTGCGGGCTATTTCTTATGCATTCAATTACATGATTGGATGGTGGGCTTGGGGGCAGCCGCAACCGGACAAGACCATGCATGACGTCAGGATTTGGACAAATTGGGACAAAAATGCGTGGGGGCAAGTCGTTGTCCCGCCCAAAACTTCGACCATTAACAACAAAACTCCGCGCGCCGTCAAAGCCACCTCTGATTTCACGATTGTTACGACCCTTGACCACACATTGGTCGGTTTATGGGACGCCAACGGCAACCGTGTCGCGCCCATCATTTATGACGGCACAACTTATCTGCCGATTCGCGGCATTGCGCAAGTTTTTGGTTGCAGTGTGACGTGGGATGGCGGAAGCCGCACCGTTTCTTTGACGCGTGGCGGGCAGCCGCTGTTTGGCGACAATCCGTATATTCCGCTCAGGGCGCCGACCGAAGCTGAAAGCAAGGCTTTTTTGGATGGCGCGCCGAACAATACCGCCCGCAATCAGAGGTTTATTGATTGGTTGTATGCCAACACTGACGCTCTAGTAAGTTATATCTCCACATATTATGATGATTCAAACAGCACGACTTATGGGTTTAACGGTAACGCGAACTGTACGTACTACGAGACACCGACCGTCAAAGCATATTTTTCAAAGATGACCGGCAATAGCGACCGCGAAACTGCCGTTAATGTTATCAGCAGCGTTGATCAAATGGTGGTTTATGGTATAGGTAAACACAGGCGGGAAATTGACACCCTGAGCGGAACCCAGCCTTATGTGTTAGACTGTTATGGCAGTAGCGAACTGGTCATAGCGGCGCTGAAGGCCGCCGGCATACCGGCGTTTCGCGTAGACGGGATTAATTTAGCCAGTAACATAGGGCATGCTTGGGTGGCTTGCTATCTGCCCGATGAAGATGCATGGGAGTTTGTTGAAGCTACAATAGACTTAACCAGAATAGCATCGCCTTTCTTAAAGAGACAGGCGCTTGATGAAGTTTATAAGATAGAAGAAATAGCGGTACCCGGCGGCATGTTGTTTTTTCTTGACGTTGCGCGCCCGTTAGCCGCCAGTTACTACCTGCATTATGTCTACCCCGACCACGTCGCGCCGGTTTCATAAAGCAACCGCACGCAAAACTTTGATTTGCTTTTCTCACCCCTGCCAGCCACCGGCAGGGGTGATTTTTTGCCAAAAACTTGTTGACATGAACGAAATGGCGGAGTATAAGTGTTAGTAGTTATGTTTATATAATCAAATTAATAAAAGATAACAACGGGAGCTACAAATGCGATTAACTGCGATTAACCAGAGAGAGAGAGAGAGAGAGAGAGAGAGAGAGTTTCGTCCGCGAATAACCTTTTCGGACAATTAGAGCAAGAAAGACAAAAACAAAAGAAGAGATTTCTCAAGATAACTGGTATCTTGTTGGGGTTGGTGGCGGTGACCCTCACAGCGTTCGTATTCACGAAAAACGCTATCAACCCTGAAGCCATTGTTGGCGATACGCTCATCACCCGACAAGATATTGAAAGTTATGAAAAAGCCTTGCAACAGATAACAGACCAAAACCTTGGGTTGGTGTTCAGTACTGAGGAGAAAAGCTTAGCCGAGATTGCCGGAGACGACCTTGTTTTGAACGCCATGCTGAAATATTATGCCAAACCCGACCATTGCAATGTGCAGGTGACGGCTTTGGATATTTTGCAAAGTTCCAACCAAGTTGCGGTAGACGATAACCCCGAACAAGTTTTAGACCAAAAATATGGGTCATACAGCCAGTCGAACCCCGTGCGCATTCGTGCGGAAAATGAAGTTTATAAAGACAAGTTGAAAGATTGCTTGATTGGTAGCAAGCAGATACTCAGTGTATTTGTCCAATACTACGACCGCTACTTCACGGACGAAGATGGTGAGTTTGTTGAAGAACGCGTAAAAGCGGTCCAAGAATGGTTTTCTGATGAATTGTTGCCACTTTTTGACTCTGGTGCTCCCGCCACAGAAATTGCCGCCAAAGCCACTTGCGACTACGTCAACAAAACCGCAAAATCCAACCCTATTTGTTCGCCAGATGAAAATTATGACGATGAACAGAACTGGCTGTGGGCGAAAAGCCAGCTTTTGACGGTGGCGAAACTCGAAACAATTACAGAGGGAGTTGCTTATAACGACAGCTCCGCTCCTGACGAATTGCCGGATTATTTTGGCGAACAAGTGTTGAAGAATGAGGTCGCAGAAAGCTTGAAAGAAATTGGTCAAAATAGCGGCGTCATCACAGCACGCGACGGCACAATTTCCATTTTGCGCTTGGAGGCGACGGGAGGCGAAATTGCGTCTTATGACAGCTTGATTAATTCAATCAAAAAACAGCACCGAGCATTGTTTGGCGGGCAAGGTTTATCGCTTTTGCCGCATACCAACCCGCTGTCTTCCACAGCTGTGGCGGCGCCGGTCGTGGACGACTGCACCGACTTGCTCTCAGGAGGAGTCTATGGAAATCACGCCAAAGCCTTTGAGGTGTATTTTTCGCCGTATGATAATCCCATTCCCTCCGCCTATGTCACCGTACCATACACCATCTCCGTGGATTGGCCCGGATACAGCTTATATGGTTGTCAAAGCAAATCTGGCACCGCCCCAAACGTCAATGTTCAATACAATTGCATGACCCATAATTATGTCAAAGTTGAGTTGTCCGGAGGCTGGGAGTTCGCAAATAACACTGGCACCAGCGGGAGCGACAGCGGCAAGATGTATTTTGGCTATGATGCCACAGGAATTGGTGCCAGTATCAAAACTAGCGAAAGCAGCGCTGGTGGAACGTCCGCTTCTATCCGTCTGGCACTCAGCACAGGCGCCAACTCTTCAAGTGGAATATTCCAGTTAAGGTTTTGGGTGAAGTCGGGGGATACTTGCACTATTCATGCGACTTGGGCGCCAGAGGGGTGGGAAGATAAGAGGGTGTGGCCGTATGAAATGATTCCTGCCGGTACTGCATACCCATGGAAAGACAGAGGATATATTAGCGCAGATTATGTTGAAGGATGTAAGCCCAAACCCGACCCACCTTGTCCTATACCTGATTTAGATCACTTAAAAGCATCCGATGCTAGATGTTGCGACCCATGTAGCGCTACCGAAACCGCCGATTGTGTCGGCGACCCCCCAACCCCAGTCAAACCAGCCATGGCGGCTGGCTCCACTGAAACCGCCACCTCCGAAAACGGCATTTGTGCCGTCAACCTCGGTGGCGCGGCAGTCGGCGCGGTCACGCCAGACCAAGCTTGCGACCCCGTGAACTCTAACACGGCGACCAACCCCGTGCCCACGCAGCTTGGACGTCCGAGCGACCAACTGCAATTTCAGCTCACCATGTTGAAAAACGCCCAAATCTTGCGCGAAAATAATCACGAAATTATCCCCAAACTGAGCGGTAAGTCGGATTTTAGTGCCGAAAAATGCTATGTCAGTGCCAATTTCAACGGCAACATGTTGGATAATGATTTGGACTGCCAATATGTCAGCGGACCCAACAGTACGATGGACGATGCAAAAGAAAGGGATAGTTACAACACCATCAAGGACGTCTGCGACAACGTCACAACCATCAACCCCGTCAAAGGTGGCATTCCGTCTCCACTCACCGCCATCATCCCACCTTGCGGCGACCAGACGAATCAGGATTATCACGACTTGGGGCAGTTGAGCAACACTTATTTTGAAAGCAACATTCACACGATTTTGAACGCCGATGTCGGCAAAAAGAATATCAAGAAAACCATCACTTATTATGACAAAACTTTGAAAGTTTTCACCAACTGCGGATTGCCGCCCAACGATTGCGCTGACGGGGAGGCGGACGTCAATCCCGACAACGAAGATAGCGAGCACAACCACAAATATACTTTTGAGTACAAACAACGCCATCCACAGGGTAGTGGGACCAATAGTTACACTTGGTGGACTCATCCGGAATACCTAGTATGCCCTAGTGAGAGCCCTTGTTATTGGGTGGGTTCGCCGCAATCCCACACCACAAAGTATGTTTATTGGGGCAGCCCCGCGCCAACCATCACTTCTGCAATGACAGGTGACAGCAGCTATGGTGGTGCGACCGGCACCGGCGAATGTCCGGACGGCGTCATGCCACTGTATGACGGTTCTGGCACCTACGATGAAAACGAACACCGCTGGTCAAAAGTACTTGACAGAGGCCCTATCTCCACCAACGCCCAATTCAACATTCCATATAATTACGAGCTGGCGCCGGTGATTCAAGCGACAGTGCCGGATGGCGCAATGCTGATTGGCGGCTCGGATTGGAATTACGACACTTGGATTGACACCCTGATGATTCCCAACACCGAGTTTCTAGGCAACACTTTCGCCACGCTCACTCGTCCCGGCACCAAGTGGAAGATTACCGAGTTTTATCTCAACGAAAATCTCACTGATTATGCTCCGCAGCATTGGGGCGAAAATGCCGACGGCACGGCGAACCCAACCAAAGACCGGCCGTTGCAGGGTAAAAACAGCTTGGGTCAAGACGTGGTAGCAATCACCAACGGTGTTGCCGACCCCTGCAGCTCATCCGTCTATAACCCCGCCACCTCACAAATCCAAAACGTGCCCAACTATCAATATCGGGACGCGGATTCCGGCGCAACCCACATCCACTGCCGCGTGGTTGATGACAACACCGGCTCTCTGAACGCATCTCAAGGTGCCTCCGCCCTCCCGTCCCTGCAAAATTGCACTGGAGACGCAAACTATAACCGGCAAAATCGCGCCTGCACCAACCACACCGCTCACGTCGCAGACGCCCCCGCCGGCACCAAGTTTTGCATCGGTCTTTCGGTGATGGACTGGTGGAGCGGCAACGACGGGACCGACCACGCTAACGCTTACCGAACTTATGGCGACGGAATGCACGGAGAATGGATGCACTTGAAGCCCGTGTGCGTCTCCATCTCCAAGGTCCCCACCATGCAAGTCTGGGGTGGCGGGCTGTATTCCGAGGGTCCGGTCACGGGGCGTTATGCCGAGAAGCTCAACGCGTCCGCAGTCGATTACTCATACTGGCTAAACGATCCAAGCACGCGTAATTTTCCAGTTAATAATGTCTGGAAAGCTTTCGGCTCGTGGAGCGAATACGACGCCATTGGCAGCGTTCTGGGGCTTTCGAGCGGAGACGCGACTTTGAAGATTTATGGCTCGGGAGCCGCGTTCGGCTATGGGCTCGAAATCCCTCAATCACCTAGTGGCGGTACCTCCACCGACGGCTGTAAATTCAGCAAAATCAGCATTAAAAACACACCCGAAGACTGCCACAACCCCAGCAATACCAACATGGGCAAATCCACGGCTTTCAGAGGTCTTGCCCAAAGGGTCGCCCTGCGTTACACTAACCGTGTGCAAGGCGACGAATGGGTCACCGGCCCCACCGCCAAAGTCGATTCCATCACTAATACCGGTTACACCGCCAGCGGCAACTGGGTCGGCGGAGCGATTACCCCCAAAGACGGCGAAGTGACCTTTTATCACTCCACAAACGGCACCGATATCAGTGGTACCAATATCAGTAAAGGCAAAACCGTGATTGTGGAAATCAACGGCAAAGCCACCATCACTGGCAATATCACCTATACCAACGAAGCCCTCTCCAGCATTTACGACATCCCCCAAGTCCTGATTTTTGCTGACGACATTGATATTGCACCAAGCGTTACCCAGATTGACGCGTGGCTGATGGTGGGGTTGAAAGGCGGCAATGGCACAATCAACACTTGCGCCAACGGCATTGCGGAGGACACCCTGATTGCCTCTAACGGCGGGGACAGTTTCAGTACCAAAGATAATTTATACAACCATTCGCCTAGCGCCCCCAGTAGCGCCAATGGCAACCAAAGCGAACAGTGTCGCAACCGGCTGAAAATTAATGGCCCAGTGCAGGCCAAACAGCTCAGGTTGTTGCGATCTTATGGTGCGGGCATGGGGCTGAGTTGCCGCTATGGTTACACGGACGGCAACATCGCCGCCACCCAATGGCCGAACGGCAGCCGCACCAGCAATTGCGGCAGCTTCCCGAATTTGGGCTCCGGCAACTTTCCCTATGATTCGTCCACCCCAGCGGAAGTGTTCAACCTCAGAGCCGACGCCTATCTGTGGGCATACAAACAAGTTGAGAATTATTCCCAAGCTTTCGTCACGTACCAGAGGGAGGTGGCGCCGAGATATTGAGTAAAACAACCACAACCAACCGCACTTCAAGCACCTTGAAAAACAGTCCCTCCAATCTCGCTCCTACCATCGTAGCCCATGTAGGAGCGAAATTGGGGGGATTTTGGCGCTATTATTTCAGCGTCGTTATCTGATAAATCGCCACCCCCGCCGCCACCGCCACGTTGAAAGACTCCTTTTGCCCGCGCATTGGGATTTCGATGATTTTGGCGCATTGTCTCAGGATTTCCGGAGGAACGCCGTGCACTTCTTCACCGAGCAACAGGGCGGTTTTGTCCGACAAATCAGAGGCTTGGAGTTCGGGAAGCTTAATACTGCTCTTTGCCTGCTCCAAAGCCACCAACTGATAATGATTTTGCCTCGCCCACGCCGCGAAATCCTCCACCACCACAATATTCAACAATTGCTCCGCCCCCAGCGCCACTTTGTTGATTTGTTTTTGGATTTTCGCGCGAAGATGTGGCAGGCGCGGGTCGCCAGGCACCGTCGGAAACGGGGTATAACCCGAAAAAATCACCGTCTTCACTCCAAATCCCTCCGCCGTACGCAAAATCGACCCTACATTATAAGTGGAGCGGATATTGTGCAAAATAATCACCAAATCTATCATTTTTTCATTTTAACACGAAACAACCCCTCGTGGACTCTCCTAGGCAAAACTTTTTGCCCAAAATAGTGGTATTAAAATAATACTTATGTTAAAATAAGTCTATACTATATATTTTGGAAGTAAAAAGGAGGTTTTCATGAAACACCAACCAAGCATAAAAATACATCGCAAAAAACCAAGATTAAGCTCAGCCAAATTGTTATTTTTGAAGCATCCCAAACTCATCATTCCTGCCACCTTCGTCCTGACCTTTGCTGTTCTCGCAGCTATTTTTTATCAGACCATCAACCCCACCGAAGCCCTCACTAACACCATTACCGTCACCGACAACAACCAAACCATCACCACCACTCAAGACAACAATATCACCATCATCAACAAAGCGTCAATCGTCAACGTCAAAGACACTAGTGCCACCGATGGATACAGTCTCACTGCCGCTTTAAACACCACACTCCCAGCCGGCTCAACGGTTCAAATCTATCCAGACAGCGCCAGCATAACCGCCAATAAAACTTCTACCTGTAATAATACCAACCCCTGCAGTCTCGCTTCCACCCCAACCACTATTCTGTCTGATGACAACGATATCTCTGGCATAGCAAACGGTGAAACCACGACTTTCAATGTAATTATCACCATCCCAGCTGGCACCAACATCGGCAACTATACAGTGGATATTGCTTATGATGAAATTCTCCCTTTTGCTGTCACCATTACCAACCCTGCCGCCGACCAAGCTTTGGCTTATGGCACCACTTCCACAAATCTGGTTGTTACCACCAATAAAGTTGCCACTTGCAAATATGGCACCAATAATGTAGCCTATAACAGCCTTCCGGACACCTTTGAAGACACTAATAGCACCACGCACAGTCAAAGTATCACTGTTGCAAATGGTGGTCATTATACTTATTATGTGGCTTGCCGCTCAATGGACGGCCATGTGTCAAACACCACCGCACGGTCGTGGAGCGTATCAAGCTCGCCGCCAGCAACTAAAATCATTGCTGATGGCGACGACATCCAAAACGTCACATCGACTATGTGCACCGCTGCTACAGTGTTTAGGGGTACGAACATTGACGCAATTTCACTAGTCAAAGACGACCGAGATGACCGCTATTATGCGATTGCAAAAATGCCGGATAATAAGTGTTGGATGATAACTAATCTTGCTTATGGTGGGAACGCTGACGGGTCTTCCATCAATAATCATGGGGTCAGTTTCGGCACTATGACCCATTATACAGGTGACGGCTCTAGTAGCTGGACGGAAAGTTCCACCTCTGCGGCTTACTATGTTGATCCGTACACAGACAGTGCTCCAAATGGTGGTAGGGTCGCGCAACATCTTGGAACTGCCTGCACTTCCTCCTACCGTACTACTGCTGGCAGTATTGATTATACTGAATGTGGTTATCTGTATAATTGGTATGCCGCCACTGCTGGTACTGGCACAGCAAACATGACAAATAGTGAGGCCACGGCGTCCATTTGCCCAACAGGTTGGCGATTGCCTAAAATAAATCTGGTGGGTGGTCAATGGAATGGTGGTGACCCCAAGGATCTTTACACTGCCCTTGGCAGCCAACACAGTAGCCTTATAGGAGCTTCCAGCATATGGCGGGGTGTTTATTCTGGGTATTTTAATCCTCGGACTACTAATTATTTCGGCTTGGTCAATCAAAGCAATGATGGAGAGTATTGGTCGAGTAGAGCGGGTACACAGTCTTGGGCGACGCCGGCCTTTTCTTTCAGCACCACGCGTGTTTCGGCGGGGACAAACACTTATAAGTACGATGGGGGTGCTATCAGGTGTATAGCTGGCTCTTAACCGTAGTAGTTGGCGGATTTTTCAGGGGTACTCTAAATACGATTCCACCTCAGATTTATTGCGCGCAATCAACTGGATTTTCTTCTCCAGCTCCTCAATCCCCAGCGCAATATCTCGCGCCAGCTCCGGACGGTCGGCGAACTGCCCGAAGAACTTCTTGTAATCTTTGAGGTCCGCCTCAGTTTTGAGAGCCGCCACCGCCACGCGCGGATAACTGCTGAGTCCCTTGCCGTCTTTGAAATGTTGCTCCAGCCAGCCCCAATTATCCTTGACAAACTCCCACGCCAATTGGCTGGTGTGGTTATTGCGCAACAGTCCCGCCACCCAAGCCAAAGTGTCTTGCGGACGCACGCTGTTGAAATCCTTGATGAAATCAAAAATATAATAAATCACATCCACATTTTCAAACCCGCCCGTTACGCCTTGACAAATGTCGTCTTTGATGTCGGGAGAAGTGGCGTTTTGGTAATATAACAGGGTTCGTTTCAGCAACGGTTCGGAAAAATCGTGGCGAAGCTTGGCGGCAATAATCACCGCGCGCAAGTTTTTATCAATTTTTTCCAAAGCTTCGTCATATTTTTCCAAAGCTTGCACCACCACATCCTCACGCTCGGAATATATCATATTTGATATAATCATCGTGCGAAGTTCCGCCGTTATCGGCAACTCGCCGGACACAGATTCCCACCCCAACCTCTGATACTGATTCTCCGATACCTCACCGACCAACGCCCGAAACTTGACTTCCACCAAACTGTCTTTTTCAATGAACAACCGCAAAGTTCCGAACAGCCGCCCCGCCATAAACCACGCCGCCTCGCTCTGTTCCGAGCGCATTTCCTGCAAGATATGAAACAATTTTGCGGCTGGAAACAGATTGTTTTTCGCAAGCAGATAACTATCCAGCACCACGCGCAACTTCTGCCCCAAAGTCTTGCCCGCAAACGTTGCGATAACTTTATTGAACTTTTCGTCATTCAAATCCAACACATAATAACCCGACAAATCATCCGCAACTTTGGGAATCGGATAAGTATCGCCCGTCCCCGCAATGGATTTTTGGCTGCCATCCTCCGCAATCACCGGATAATTGGGCCGCGAAATCCATTGGTTCATCAAAGATAAAATATCAACTGTGGTATATTTCTCCAGCTCGCCCCACAAATCATCGCCCACCGCGTTCGTGTAAGCAAAATCCTTGAAATAGTCCGCCAAACCCCTATAAAACGCCTCCTCACCCACAATATCCTTCAGCATAAACATCAAACAAGCACCCTTGCTGTACACAATCGCCCCGTCAAACAAAGTCTGAATCTCGTCAGGGTGCGCCACATCCTGCCGAATCGGCTGCACGCCGCGAAGGGCGTCGCGGTTCATGGCATACGGGCGGTCGTTCGTCCAAAAATCCTCCAGCGCTTTCCACTCCGGATGAATCGCCTCCAAACAAATCACCGCCATCATCGTGGCAAAACTCTCATTCAACCACAAATCATCCCACCACTTCATCGTCACCAAATTGCCAAACCACTGGTGCGACAGCTCGTGCACAATCACTGAAGCAATGAAAATCTGCGCCGCCACCGAAGTGGTCGCCTCGTTGAACAACAAACAACTCTCGCGATAAGTCACCAACCCCCAGTTTTCCATCGCGCCCGCCTCAAAATCCGGTAACGCCACCTGATCCAACTTCGGCAAAGGGTAATCAAACCCAAACTTGTCGGAATAAAAATCCAAGCTTTCGCCAGCAATCCGATTGGCAAAGTGCAAAGATTTCACCGGTTGGTTGAGCGGGGCGTACGTTGACACTGTGACACCATGCTGGTTCTTAGCGGAAACCTTGTTGAATTTGCCCACCACAAACGCCAACAGATAGGTTGACATGCGTGGCGTGGGGGAAAACGTGGTCGCCGTCCAATTTTGCCCCGCATTTTCCACCGGCTCCTGTTTCAAAATCGGCATATTAGACAACACCGTATCCTCCGCGCCAAGCGTAATCAACCGCAAATTGAAAATCGCTTTCGCCTCCGGCTCATCGACGCACGGGAAGCACTCGCGCGCAAAATGACTCTCAAACTGCGTCGCAATCACCCGCTCCTCAAAGCCATCAAATTGATATTTTGATAGGTAACAGCCGTGCATTTGCTCCGAGATGGCGCCGTCAAACTCCACCGTGAGCTCTAGCGACTTGACCTCCACGCCATGCACCACCAGCGCGTCCTCCGTCACTTCAAACTTCAGTGGCGTCGCGCCGTGCATTACCGACGTGATATTCAGCCCCTTTTGGTGCAACTTGATAATTTTGTCCTTCGCTAATCCGTGAATATTCACAATTCCGGAAAAGCTTAAGTTGTTTTTGTCCAACGTCAGATCTAATAAATAGCGCTCTGGCGTAAAATATTTGATAAATCTCTCCACTTTTTTCATATAATTCATTGTATACCCCTTTGCAAATAAATGCAAAGTGTGATAGAATGACAGGAGTTTTTATAAAAGAGGCGAAAAAATATGATTTCAGGTTTTGAACTAATCAAAAAAGTCAACGACACTATGAAAAAACCGGCAGTAGTTGCGGTGAAAAGTGGCGACACGGTGAAAGTATATCAAAAAATCAAAGAGGGCGATAAAGAGCGCGTGCAGATGTTTCGAGGCACGGTGATTCGCACTGACCGGACTCAGTCGCACACGGCGCGGATTACGGTGCGCAAAATCGCTTCCGGCGTCGGTGTGGAGAAAAGTTTTTTGGTGCATTCCCCGCTGGTTGAGAAGATTGAAGTGGTGGCGCGTGGCAAGGTGCGGCGTAATAATCTGTCGTATTTGCGCAGTCGTAGTGGCAAATCAGCGCGGCTTGCGGGCAAGGACTTTGACAGGCAGGCTGTTAATGATGTGACAGTTGACAGTGAAGAGAAAAATGTTGAAACAGCGGCGAGCTCGTCGGAGGTGGATGACGTAGCCGCTGAACAAGCGGAAGAGGCTTTGGCGGCCGAAGAAAAAACCGCCGAAGTTCAAGAAGAGAAAAAAGACGCAGAAGAGGGGTCTGAAGAACCGGCGGAATAATGGCAATTTTGGGCATTGACGAAGTAGGCAGAGGCTCCATTGCGGGGCCTCTTGTGGTCGGCGCGGTGGTTTTGGCGGAGGACATCGCGGGGCTCGCGGACAGCAAGTTATTGTCAAAAAAGCGCCGCGCGGAGTTGTCGAAATTGGTGATAGCTTCGGGCGCGGGCGTGGGGCTGGGTTGGGTGGCAGCTGGGAAAATCGACGAAATCGGCATGGCTGAGGCGCTCCGGTTGGCGACGCGGCGGGCGGTGCGGGCGGTGCAAAAAAGCAAAGTGACGTTTCACGAAATCATGATTGATGGCACTATTAACTTTTTGGAGGGAACTGCTTTGGAACGCTATACGTCAACACTTGTCAAAGCCGACCAAAAGGTCCACGCCGTGTCGGCGGCGGCGATTGTGGCGAAAGTGGCACGCGATGAATATATGACCAAATTGGCGGCGGCGCATCCGGAATATGGTTTTGAAAAGCACGTGGGATATGGCACTGCGGGGCATTTCGCGGCGATTGAACGGCACGGGGTTTGCCCAGAGCACCGCTTGAGCATTCAGCCACTGCAAAAATATCGCGGCGTAGACGCTATATCTAGCGTCCAGACACCAGATATAGCGTCTGCTCGCCGCTCTCACACCCCATTCGCCCGCCGTTCTTTCCACTCTGCCGCCACCGCTAAGAATGTTGTAAAAAACACAACAAAAATCGGAAACCGCGCGGAAGATGTGGTGGTGGAGATGTTGGAGCGTCAAGGACACGAAGTCCTGGCGCGCAATTTTAAAACCCCGCTGGTGGAAATTGACATTATCTCAAAACATGATGAAAAATACTATTTCACTGAGGTCAAATATCGCCGAACCATTGAACACGGCGACGGCCTCGCCGCCATCACCGACCAAAAACTCCACAAAATGCAACTCGGCGTCGAAATCTTCGCCAAACTCCACAAAATCCCGAACTTCGCGCCCCTCCTTGCCGTTGCCAGCGTGGAGGGCGACGACTATCACATCCAAAGCTTTTTCACGCTCGGCGCATGAACACCTCCCACGCATTGGCGGAGTCACCCAACAGCGCAACAATGAACACTTGACTGAACCAGCTATACATGTTAAACTTTAAACAGGTAGCTGACTAGTTGAAGGAGGAGTGCTGATGAATAATTGCCCCTGTGTCCCTGAATGTCGCAACCGTACTGTCACCTGCAAGTTTGATGGCAGTTGTGAAAAGTATGGGGAGTGGCGTGCGACTATCGACCAGAAAAATGAAAAAACAAAACAGGAAATAGCACGCTACTCGGAGCTGAACGACGTCGAGATAGCCCGTTGGCAAGGCAGAGACAACCTGACTTACCACCGGTACTGCCGTAATCGCAAATAAGTTGCCCCCCAAGCTACCGCACCTTCGCTGCCAGACGCAAGTCTGGCAGTTTCTTTGGGCGAAAACCGCTCCCGCCAAACCTCTCTTGTTGCAACCGCTCCCTTTAGTTTGCTTGGAACGCGTGGCTCCCGCCATTTGCTTTTGAACGTGTAGCCCTCCGCCAACCTCAAATCTTATTAATCACCGGAATCACCACCGGCGTGTGCCCCGTCGAATCATACAAAATATGCGCCACGTCATCTTTGATTTCCTGTTTCAGGGCCGCCAGTTCAATGTCCGTCTGCACGGAACGGTCGGTCTTGGTGCGCAAATAATAGCGCACTTTGCCAATCAACTCTTCAGAAGTGTCAAGATAAATAAACGCCCGCGACACGATGTCCGGCGTTTTCAACAGTCGCCCAGTTTTCTTGGAAATCGTGAGAATTATCGCAAAAATCCCCTCCGTCGAAATGTGAATCCGGTCTTTGACCACCGCTTCGTGCACTTTGTTGCCATTGTTGTCATACAACTCGCTACCGACCTCAATCCGCCCGTTTTTGCGGATTTTATTATCAAATAATTCCACAATATCACCATCGTCACACACCAAAATATTCTTCCGGTCAATGCCACAAACATATTCCGCCATCTGAGCATTGTGCTCCAACATGTAAAACTCGCCATGATTGGGCAAATAGTTCAAGGGTTTCAGCGTCTGCACCAACCGCACGTGGTCTTCATAGTACGCGTGTCCCGACAAATGTAACGGCCCCAGATTGTGAATATGGTTTTTGCCGTGTTGAATCACCTGCGCACCCTCGCGCAACAGTCCATCCACCGTCGCCGTCACATGCGGTTCGTTGCCTGGAATCGGGTTGCTCGAAAAAACAATTGTGTCGGTCGCCTTGATTTTGATATACCTGTGCGCCCCCGTTATCATGCGGTTTAGCACCGCGTTCAGCTCGCCCTGCGACCCCGTGCAAATCACCGTGACCTTCTCGTCGGGCAACTTGATAATGTCTTCCATCTTCATCACCACGTCTTTCGGCACCTTGATTTGACGCGACTTCAAAGCCACTTCCATGTTGTTAATCATCGAAAATCCGGCAAACGCCACCTTGCGCCCGCGCTTTTTCGCCTCGTCGAGCACCAGTTGCATGCGAATAATCTGCGACGAAAAACAGCTGACAATAATCCGCCCATGGGCATGATTATCCATCACCCTGCCGAGATTTTCGCCCACGTCGTATTCCGAATGCGGGTGCGTGCCTGGGCTGTCGATGTTGGTACTTTCATTCACCAAGAGATGTATCTTCTCTTTTTGCGATACCTCCACCAACCGCTCCATATCAAACTTTGGCAACAAGGGGTTGTTTTCAAACCGCCAGTCGCCCATATACACGATATTTCCCACCGGTGTCCGCACGATAATCGATACATTACCAGGCACTGAGTGCAAAGTGTGCACCAGTTCCACCGACAAATGTTCGCTGACTTTGATGATATCGTGCCTGAACGGGTCGACCACTTGATAATTCAAATCCGGTGTGTCCGGCAACTCATCCATTTGTTTTTTTATCATATTTATGGTGAAATCCGTCGCATAAATCGGCATCAAGTTGCCGAACTTCGGCAGCAGGTGCCGGCAGGCGCCGATGTGGTCAAGGTGGCTGTGCGTGAACACCAGCGCCTTGACCTTGCGCAAGTTCTGCTCCAGATATCTGATGTCCGGAATCATGTAATTCACGCCCGGATAATCGCCACCCGCGAACAACACCCCCATGTCAATCACCACCATCTCGTCCTTGTATTCAATCAAAGTCATGTTTTTGCCAATCCCAAACTCGCCCACGCCGCCAATCGGAATCACCCGCACTGCTTCAAAATTGCGCCGCGCCTGTTTCAGAGTGTTGGTCGAAATCTGCTCGCCGTGATTGCCGTTGTATCGCGATTTGTTGACCGGAATCCCCACCACGTGCTGTGTCGCCTGTGCGTTCACATCCTGAAACTTCATGCGAATTGCGTGGTTCATCTCGCCCCGCCGTGTCGCCACCGACAAATTGACTTTGTTCGCGTCATTTTTGGTCGCGGGAGCTTTCGTCTTGCTCGTCTTGCTCGGCGTGCGCGGGCGATTGCGGTTGTTTTTCGGCGGAGCGGGCTGGGCTTTTGGCGCCGATTTCTGATTTTTCTCAATCGTCTGCCGGATTTTCAATTGCCTCAACCGCTCCTCGCGCAACCTTAACAGTTTCACACGTCGTTTTTCTTCTTCAATATTATTTCTCATTTCACCTTTCTTATTGCCGAGCTTTGAAACGCCCATCAAATTAACAAGTAAATATTATTAGTATCCTTAGTATACCAAGCCGGCTCCCAATTGTCAATGATTTTTTGACCTTGTTGCATGATTATCTTGCTGGTTACGCAAGGGGTTACGCAAGGGAGGTTACGCAAGGGACGCACCCTCCACAGATGTGCGAAACGTGATTTTTGTTTTTATCAGATGAAAAACCCGCAATCGATATGAAAAAAGACGGAGAACACTACATCCGTCTCTTTCTGTGGAGGGCCGTTATGTTGGGGTGCGATTGTCGCAAAACTTTGCGCCCTCACGGAACGCTCTTTAATTAGCCTCCTCCTCCTCCTCCTCAACTTGCGCTTCAGAAAAAACGTCCAATTATGGAATTATTTTTTCGTTATAACACAAGGAAATGAGCGAAAAGTTTATTTATAAACTTTTCCGAGTGACGCAGTGTTACAACGAAACACAGTTTCATTATATCACACATTGCACAAAAAGTAAAGCACCCCACCACGAAAACGCGCTGGCGCATAATCTTTTGTTGATTTTGTCGGCGGAACTCTTCTCGTCTATCAATAAAAAGTTACGCCTACAACCTCAAACCAGCCACCCGCACAGCCTCGCTCCACGATTCAACAGCGTGCGGGGCGGCGGCTAATTCTTCGGCGCTCATGCCATTTTTGATAGCAAGCGAAAGTTCAGCAACCATCAAGTCGGCGTCTGGCGCCATGATGGTGCCGCCGAGTAATTTGCCGGAACGGTCGGCAATGATTTTCACAAACCCGTTCACATCGTCCGCCGTCACACTTTGCACAACGTCAGAAAACGCCACCAAAGCTTTCTTGATCTTCTTGTCCGCCTTCAAACAATCATCTTCTTTCAGCCCCACTGACGCGATTTTCGGCAGAATGTTGGTGATGGTGGGCATGCCGGCAAGGTCGACCGCCACTTTGGAACGATAAACCAGATTTTGCGCCGCCGTTTTGCCCTCCAACACCGCACGTGTCGCCGAGCTGTTGCCACCGAGCACGTCGCCCGCCGCAAAAATATTCTTCGCAGTGGTGCGCAACGCCTGATCCACCAAAATCCCGTGATTGTCATATTTCACACCCGCGTTCTCCAACCCAATATCCGTCGCGGGCGCTTTTGAGGTCGCCAGCAACACTTCATCCACCCGCACCGTTTTCTCCTGTCCGCCACGAATCAAAATCACCTTTTTGGAAATTGCGTCCTTTTCCACCGCCACCACGCGCGTCCGTGTCAAGACCTTGATGCCAAAACGCTTGTTGAACAATTCATCCACAAACTGCCCCACTTCTTCATCCTCTTTGGGCAAAGGTCGCGCGGCAATGTCCGAGAGCAACACCTGTGTGCCAAGCGTCGCAAAATATTGCGCCAACTCCACACCGGTCGCGCCCGCGCCAATCACAAACAACGATTTGGGCGGTCGAATAATCTCAAACGCCGACTTCGGCGTGAGCACCCGCACGTTTTCCAGATTTTTGATTTCGCCATTTTTCAATTCCGCGCCGGTGGCAATCACAAAGTTCTTGGCCTTGACGACTCGACTGCCGACGCTGACTTCATGCGGGCTGAGAAAATGCGCCCTGCCCTTTATCACCTCCACGCCCGCGCTCTCCAAAAACTTGGCGCCGAAAAACGGCGAGGCCTTGCGCACGGCGCTCCTTGTGAAATTAATCAAAGTGGGGAAATTATACCGCAGACTGCCGGACGACAGCCCCCATTTGGCACCTTTTTTCGCTTCATAAAAGCTCTTGGCAATCGTGAAAGCGGCTTGGCTCGGCACGTCATAGCCGTTCAAAAAATCGCCACCTTGCGCCCCAACTTCCATTATCGCCACTTTGCGTCCGGCTTTCGCCGCCACTGACGCCGCCGTGGCACCCGCCGGTCCCGACCCCAACACTGCCAAATCGTATTCAAACTTGCTCATATCACCCTGCCTTCAATGGCGTACGCGAACGCCAAGTTCTCGTTGTGCCGCATCAAAGTTTGATAAATCACCCGCTGAATGTCGCCACGCGTGACTTTACCGCGCCCCTCTAGCCACTTTTTGACCTCCGCTGTCGCCAAACTCGCCAACTCTTCCGCTTGCCCCTCAGGTATTCGGACTGCCAACGCGTCATTCATCAGTTCTTGTTTCAAAGTTTCTTCGGAAAAAATCGTCATCTTCACACCTCAATTATTTTATAAACTATCACAAACAGCGTGAGCGCCAGATAGCTGACGGTGGAAATAATCTTCAAAAAGCGTTTGAAATGCATGCGCCACTTCTGGACGTCGGCGACCGTTTTGCCGGTGTGCACCGAAAACCGGAAAATCACCAGCGGAATGATTGAAATGATGGCATAAATCGCCACGGCCAGCAACTGCCATTCAACCGGAAGTTCCACAATGCAAGCGCCGGAAATCAGAAGTAACGCCAAGATGAACGGCAGCTCCCCAAAACAGGCGAACGAGCCCAAAAGATACGCCTCACTGGTGTTGTTGGTGGCTTTGGCGCGTTGGTCGATAAACTTCGCCACCGGTTTTGGCAACCACAGTTCCGTCCCCACGCCCCGCCGATAATAAAACAAAATCGTGGCAACAGCGGTCGCCGCCAACATACCCACACCCACTGCCAAGAAGTAATCCGGCACAAAAAGCCCAAAAATATTCAATAAAATGAAAGCTACCGCCGACAGCAACAAAAACGACATCAGCCCCACGCCGGAAATAAAACTGCTAACCAAGCTATTGGTTTTGCGCCGAATGTGCGCCCGCCCCACGGAGCCGTGATACAATAAGATCACGCAACCCAAGCCCAATTGCAAAGTGGCATGGATAAAACCGGCTAACGCCACAACTGCAATATTGACCCAAATGTCGCTCATGCTTTCATTGTAACACACCGCGTTTGGAAAATGCAACAAGATTAGTGAGGTTATTGGTGTTTTTTGGTTTTGCTGGTATAAGAGTATGAAAGCATAAATGTTTTAAGACTATGATATTACGAAAAGAAGTTGAGATGAAATAAACATCAAACTGTTACCAACAAGGTCTTGTTGGCACCAACCCCCACTTCACGGGGCTCTTCAATCTGTGACGACAGATTGAAGTGAGGAACCGACTGCCACCAATAACGATTGGATGGCAACAGTTTTTAGTACCTGTGAATGTGGGTGGTTGTGCAACAAGAGCGGCAGGAAGAACATACCAACAAAAGAACTATACCAACAAAACCGGCAAGCAAAATAAGCCCAACAAAAGTGATTATGCAACAAAACCTTGCGGAGGATTTATCTTGCTATCTGAATGAAAGTTTGTATAATGGTAAGTATAAGAAAGGAGGCGTAACATGCAGATGAAAGAATACCACAAGGTCATTGCCGGCAAGTTCAAGCAAAATCGCGGACAGGTATGGTCGCGCTCGATTTTGGCGGGGGTGGTGCTGAGCTGCGCGGGGTTGATTTCAGTGATTGCCACAGCGCTTTTTGGCAATCTTGTGTTGAGTTCTTTACTGTTTTCGTTTGGGCTCGTGATGATTATCTTGCTCGGTGCTGAACTTTTCACCAGCAACTGTTTGGTGGTGCTTCGTCCGCGCCAACCCAAGATATTTTCCCGCCTGGCGGTCGTTTATATTTTCAATTTATTGGGTGTTGTAATTATTACAACATTTTTGTGGGGGGCGGGGTTGTTGGAGAGTTATCAAGATAATTTGCTGTCTTCCGCCACTACCAAAGCCAATCTGACCCCTGTTGCGATGTTGTTTTCCGGCGCTATTGCTAACTTTTTGGTCTGTATCGCCTCTTGGCTCGGTACTCACGAAAAAGGGAGCACAAGGATTTTCGGCATCATCCTCCCCATCATGACCTTTGTAATGATTAAAGCCGAGCACAGTATTGCCAACATGTTTATTTTTGCCGCCGCCATTTTCACCAGCGGACACTTTGAACTGGCGTATCTGAACAACCTCCTCTGGGTGACCATCGGCAATACTATCGGTGGATTTTTGTTTGCTTTGATTTTGTATTTTGCTTATAAGGGTCAGAAATAATTTTTTTATTGCGGCACATTCTTTTCGCCGAAGAGTTTCTTTACAGAGAAAATAGAACCTCTGCGCCACACTTTGCAATTTCAAGCTCAGAACCCCCACACTAAGTTTTACAATCTCGGGTTCAATTCTTTTGTTTCGCAAACACAGCCGCCAAACTACCGCCAATAATGACAACGACCAATAAAACCAGCAGGTTCGGCACGATATTCTGTGCGAAATCACTGCCCGCGAGCGAGTTGATACCGGTGGCGGGTGGCTTAGGTTCGGGATTGGGGGGAGGCAGGTTTTTTGAGGTCACTTTGAACAGGATGTTGCGGGTTTTGGTTTGGGTGTTGCCAAAGGACACGTTGAGTTCGGCGGTGTAATCGCCGCTTGAGAGACCGGAAGTCGGCGTGATGGTGAATTGGCAACTGGCGCCGGCGGCAAGGCTGGCGCAGTTTTCGGTGTTTGATAGGATGAAATTGCTGTCGGAAAGCGCAAGCGTGATGTTGGGGATTGTTCGGTTGCCGACGTTTTTGAGCGTGATTTTTGTGGCACCGTCGCCGTCCGCATAATCTTCGGAAATGGTTGGCAAGAGGATTTCGCTGTCGTCGCTGTCATTGATTTCCAGTTGCAAGCACTCGTCGCTACCACAAGGTTTAACATTAAAACTCAAAACTTGGTAGACAGGAGCACTCCAGTAATCCGACTTTAGGTAAAACTCACCTTCGTAATTCCTCGCCGCCAAACCAGCTTTCGGTGACACATAAATCGTCGTCGATTGGTTGGGGTCTAAACTGGTGATTTTGGAGGCTGGATAATCCCAGTTTTCGCAACCGTAATTGCATTCTAACGTCATCTCGCCCATCGCTTCCGTGCCGATATTAGTAATCACTAGTGGCAACTTAAGTTCCACTGGGTCATAGCCAACATATTCGTCGGCAAAAGTATAGGGTGAGCCCCAATAAAAACTGGGGTGAGCGCTGTCGCTGGTGATATTGACGCCGTACTCGCCAACCACATTGTATAAAATCGGGACCACTAAATTACCGCTGTCGTTGCTCGAAAAGTTCAAGCCTTGAATGTAAAAATCAGGCGTTAGACCGCTGGAAATTTCCAGGGTGAGTTCCTGCCAGCCGCCCGCCGGCACGTCGTATATCGTCGCCGGCGCACCGCTCAAAACATCGCACGACACACCGTTGACCGACAACCAATTACCACCATAAAAACAGCCATAACTAATATCCTCTAACTGGCTATTGTAATTATAAACCTTGATTTTATAAGTCGTAGCGGTCTCGCTGGCCGACACCGACCCCAGTTGGAGCAAGTAGTCAATACCATAATCAGGCGGCAAATTGCTGCTCAACCGCCCGTCCTGCCCAACCAATTTCAGCGATTTTCCAACCTCAAAAGCCGCCCAAATATCGTCGTATTCCCCGCCACAGCTATCACAGGTTGCATGAACCGTTGTTATGCCAATGGTCGGCTCGCCATAATTGCCATAGTCGAGACCTGGACGAGGCGAAATCTCAATATCGATCGACGCTCCCGGCGCCAAATTGCCCAGATTACCAGTAATATTGGCACAAAACACCGGGTCGTAAGTAGAACACTCAACCGTCAGATTAGTCGCCGTCACAAAACCACTAGTATTAGTAATCGTCACTTTCTGTGGCGTCACGGTGTAATCCTTCCCCATCGCCGTGCCAAAATCCAGCGGCTCTGACTCACTAGCGACCGGCGAAAGCGTCAACGTAGCCGCAAAATTGACCCGCACCGACCGAGATTTGCCGCCACTCACCACAATATCCACACCAGTATAGGTCGCACCGGTATAAACTTGATAAGTATCGTCGTCAAATGTACCAAGCAGGTTAATTATATAACCGTCCACCACCGACTGGCTCGGCTGCGGGCTGAGCGGACTGCCCGCTCGATACAGCGTAATGTCCGGCAGTGGCCCATCGCTAGTCTCCCAGACCCGATGCCCCATCAAAATCAGCACATCTGTAGCGTCGGTATAAAAATTATTCGCTATCAGATCAGACCAAAGAAAGTTCGAATGAGCATTGATATAAGCCGCCCACGCTCCACTCGGAATATTAACCACCAATTTTTTGGGATTGTCCCAAGTGTAGCCCATAATATCATTGCCAAACGAGTCGACGGCTGGATTAGGGTTGGCGAAATTAATCGTCAACGCCACCCCCAGATAGTCGCCCATCTGGAAAAACGCCTCATTGCCATAAGTTAGCACCGTCGAAGCAAAGTTCATCTCGGTGAACCGTGAATTCGCAAAGGCTTTCTCCCCGACATACAGTAGCCCGTCGTGTGTGGTTAGTTTGCCGACACCCGATTTGTTTTCGAAGGCGTGGTCGGCGATTTCGATAACCTCACGACCATAACTTGCGGGGATGTCAATCTCGTCCGGACAAGTGTCCGACAACTGACCCGTGCCGTCGTCACAGCCCAGCACGGCGTATTTGGTTTGGTCATACGTGCTGGCGCCGTATACTAGCACGCCGTCATAGGCGACAATTTGGGCGTCTTTGTCGGTGGCGTGGGTCGCGGAATTAAACGAAACAAAAGTGCCGCCAATCACCGCCATTGCCACGACCGCCAAGCCCGTTTTCAACACGCACGACAACTTTTTTGTGTGATTTTTCCTCGTGAACGCCTGCATCTTACCACAACCTCCTTAATTAACCCCAGTGTAACACAAAACTTTCAAAAACAAAAGCTTTTTGTGACTAAATCACCAAAAACAAACTCACGAACTGGTATTGTTGCATAATTATCACCCCGTCAAAGAGTACGTTTCGCGTCAAATCGGTTAAGGTGTGGGCACCCCACACCCTTCAGCCTTAACCGATTTGGCTGCACTCGGCGAACAGCAAA
>JAISOF010000021.1 GCA_031275815.1 Candidatus Nomurabacteria bacterium | reverse complement strand
GTATCCTTCCCGTAGGATACGTATTGGCAAAAATGTATCTTACGGGTAGAATAAAATTATTATGAAGATTTACATGGTCTTTTCAACATAACCCGACGCGACTTGCGCCTCGCCAGCCAAATAATTATTAACGCGCCACACATTACCGTCGCCAAATGATATTCAGCTGTTTTCCACTTACTCTTACCACGCAGTTTAGCATAAGTAAGTTGGTGAGTCAACAGGGAGTGTTTGAAATTGGTGGGGCGCAGCTCTGGCTTTGGCGTAAGACCTCTACAGGGCCCGCCCCATCGCGTCCGCCAAAAAAGCCTCAATGAACCCCTCGATTTTGCCATCTAGCACCGCCGCCGCGTCGCGCTCTTCGTGTTTGGTGCGGGTGTCTTTGACCAAAGTGTATGGGTGCAGGACGTAATTGCGGATTTGGCTACCCCAGTCTGCCGATTTGCCGGCGCGTAATTCTTTCAGATCTTTGGCGTGCTGTTCGTCGCGCAATTTTGCCAATTTCGCCGCCAAAATCTTCAACGCCATGTCTTTGTTTTTGAGTTGCGAACGTTCGTTTTGAATTGCTACCGTAATCCCCGTCGGCAGATGGGTAATCCTGACTGCCGAATCTGTGGTGTTGACGCTTTGCCCGCCATGCCCGCCCGAACGGTAAATGTCAATGCGCAAATCTTTGGGGTCGATTTCGTCAACAATCTTGTCCACCACCGGCAGAACTTCAACCAACGCAAAACTGGTTTGGCGCAAATTGTCAGCATTGAACGGGCTGAGCCGCACCAGCCGGTGTACACCATTTTCACTTTTCAGCCGCCCGAACGCATACGGCGCTTTCATTTCAATCACGCTGGTTTTCACACCCGCCTCCTCGCCCGCTACTCTCTCCACGATCCGCGCCGTTATCCCGCTACGCTCCGCAAAACGCAAATACATCCGCTCCAACATTTCCGCAAAATCCATCGCGTCCACCCCGCCCACACCAGAGGTAATCCGCAAAATTGCATCGCCCGCGTCGTATGCGCCGGAAAATTGCAATAGTTGCTTCATTTTCGCCAGTTGATTTTCAAAATCCGCAATTTGCGCTGCAATTTCCGCCTCCAACCCCTCGTCCGCCAACCCCAACAGCTCATCGGCGTCCGCAATTTGCCCTTTCAAAATCGTCCACGGCTCCACAACTCTTTTGAACGCCGCCAGTTCTTCTGTTTTGGTTCTGGCATAATCGGGATTGTGCCAGATTTCCGGCCGCGCTACCTCTGTTTCCATGCCCTGCAACTGCGCCAATTTGGCGTCAATATCAAGACGCTGATATGCGTCATCAAAATCCGCCTTCAACGACTTCAGTCGTTCTGATAATTTGCTCATAGACATTATTATACATCAATTGTGCGCGAAATGTGATAAAATGTAAGGAAATGTTAAGGCTAATTAGAACATATTTCACCGGTGGAATGCGGCGGCGTGCGCCTCATAATCGGTATGTACATCAAAATTGGGCTATTCTGTCGATTTGTATACTGTTAATTACCGCCCTGTCCATCAGCTATGCCAGCCTGCACAGCACCCTCACCACCAGCGGTAGCGTCGTCATCGACGTCTATCACCCAACCTATATCGCCGACCTCCAACCCACCTCGACACCCAGTTGCGCCACTCCCACCCACGCTCCAACTTGGGACGTCAATTTGTTCCAAACCGATGGGATTTTGCCGACGCTGGACTGTGCAATGGTGTGGGACATCGTGGTGAGAAACGCCACAGATGACCTTGTGTACATCAAAGATATCATCACCGACCATTTCAACAATTCCCACATGGAGCACGCCTTTTCCATCACTCCGCAAACCCCCCAGTCCGTCATTCACGCACACGATTCGTTAGTGTTTTCCATGACCATCAAGTACCAGTCCAATCTGTCAACCTTGCCCGCCCAAACCGATTTTTCCGGTCAATTTCACTTGGTGTTCGAAAACGTGCGCCCGCCCGTCCTCGTTGCCAACAATAATTCGCGCAATTTTGAGCTTTTCAAAGGCAATTCCAAATTCACCCCCAGCCGTTTGGCAGCCAGGTTTTCAGCGCTCGACGACTTTGACGGCAACATCACATCCAAGATTACCGCCACTTGTCGGCAGTTGGGGCAACAAACACCCTGTGTGAACGATTGGGTGGCAGCGACCGCACCGGAGTTTAGCATCACATATCAAGTCACCAACTCTTTGGGGTTGTCCGCCCCACCCATCACCGTCAATGTCCACCTCTGGGAGTTCAAGAAACTAGCCAGCGGGACATCTCACACAATGCTTCTGGGAAGTAATGGTTCTTTGTATACTTGGGGGCATAACGGAGATTACCGTTTGGGGCTCGGCGACACTGCCCACCGCACCTCTCCGGTCAAAATGAATATCCACGACGCCAAAATTGTTGACGCGGCGGCTTGCGACGATTCGGGGCACGCCGTTACCGCGGCAGGACTCTTGTATTCTTGGGGCAATGGCAACAATTATTCGCTCGGCAACTATTCCACCGACATCCAACGCAAGCCCTATCTCATCAGACCGCTAACGGGTGAAAAATACGTTCAAGTCGCTTGTTTCCAAAACACCAGCGCCGCTCTCACCGACGCAGGTAACGTGTACACGTGGGGTCGGGAAGGCTATGGCGCGCACGGGCACGGACAATCCGGCGACAAACGCGCCCCCACCAGAGTCACGGGACTCACCGGTATCACCAAAATCAGCATGGGGCAATATAATGGCGGGGCAATTGACAAAAACGGCAATTTGTTTATTTGGGGGACTAACGGCGAGGGACAACTGGGGGTGGGCAATTCCGGCGCCAATCCCAGCAAGGGTGTGACGGCTTTTTTCAATCGACCGCGCAATTATCCCAAACTAACTGGCGTGCACGACATCTGTTTTGGCGCCCACCACGCCATTGCCGTGATGAACAGCGGGCGGGTGTATGTTTGGGGCAACAACGCTTATGGCAGGCTGGGCAACGGAGGTAGCGGCAACACTCACGCTTACACGCCGTACCTCATCACACCCATCACAGGCGGCGCAGCGTGCAGCGCCTCGACTTATGGCAGTAGCGTGCTAACTTTCAGTGGCGACGTTTATGTTTTTGGCAACAATAATTATGGAGAATTGGGCACCGGCAACGCCAGCGACCGCGTCAATTTCCCCGCCAAAATCAAGTTGCAAAACTTGACCGCTGTCGCTTTGCAATTGGACGCTGGGCACGTCATCCAAAAAGGCGTTTCAATCTTGGGGTTCGGCTTCAACCAAAACGGTGAGCTGGGCATTGGCACCACCACCAATACCGCCACGCCGACTCCCGTCAAGATTTCTGCTCATGAGGTGGTTGAATGGTGAGCTTATCAGGCAGGCGCGAAGTCTCGACGCCAAGCGCATAAACATAAGCCATTTCACCGTCTTCAATCACAAACAAACTGTTATCCTCATCCGTTTGCAAATGCAAAATCGGGCGCAAAATCGTGTCGTGCGCGTCCAAAAGTTCTTCAAAACTTGCCACTTCAATGGTTTGGCTTTTTGGCAATTTCGGCAGATTTTCCACTTCCACAATCAGTTGGTTATATTCACGCAAAATCGCGCGCAATTTTTTCTCATACCACGAACAGTGGCGGTAGCGCTGCACCCAAATCGTCAGCGAAATTGCCGCCACCGCCAAAAACACCAAGCCGCTCCCACCAGCCAACGCCACAAACCCCCAATTTTTGCCAAAATCTCGACTTTTGTCCGTCACGTGCGCCACGCGATTCAATTCATCCGACTGCATGGAAACGTTAATCGTGCGCTCGGATAGCGGTATTTTCAGCGCAATTTGCTCGGAAGTATGGATGGCGGAGCGAAAATCAGCGTGCTTGGCGTCAAGCTCCACATTCAGCCCCACCACCACATACGCTTCCAAAGTCAACCCATATTCCGTGCGAAACGCCATTACCAAATCATTATATTTGCCATAATTCAACTGAACTTTTTCATCAATCGTCACCCCCTGTCCCGTCTGCCCCTCCGCCGATTTTTCCGGCAAAATGACTTCCTCGTTTTCATACAGCACTTTTTCGGGGTTATTCACCTCTGTCGCCACTAATCTCGTGAACATACGGTAACGATAGTCATATTGCACGTCGCTGTCCGCACGAAAATCATAAGCAAATCGCGTTTGCAAATGGTCAATCAGCGACGCCACATATTGTTTACTAGCGGGCTGGCAGGCGTCCACAAAAAAATCATTAGGCTTCAAACAAACTGTATAATCGACTTTGCCGGTTTCGTGATAACCCAACTTTTTTTCGTCGACGTTAATGAGGATGCAAGCACCAGCGTATGCAAACCCCGCCGCCGAAACCACCAACAAAGCCATTCTGACAAAAAAGTGCCGGTCTTTTGCCTTTTTGCTCTTCTCAGCCATCAAAATACCTCATTCAGCCACACCGTTGGCAGGCCAATCAGTGGCACCTTACCCCAAACAACGCCGACCACATCGTCTGCCCGCACCACCCACACATCGTTGTCGCGGTTGTTGTCGCCTTTGGTTTGGAGTTGCCAGCCCGACACGCCGCGTTTTGTATCGACCAACCGATGGGTGATGATTTCATTATTGTGCACAAAAGCAATTACCGTGCCGCGCTGAATGTCCTGCACATCGCCAAACTTTTTGTCCACAACCACGACGTCGCCAACGTTGATGATGGGCGACATGGAGCCTGAGCCAATCGCCAGCGCCCAATATCGGAACATGCCCGAAACCAAAACCACTATCACCCCCAAAACCGTGACTGTAGGCACGACGACAAGCAGGCGTTTCAAGCGTTTTGGGTGGCTCGCCACCGGTCGGCGCGTGATGAAAAACTCGTTGAACCGCATGAATAACACCATCGGCAACATGAACGCCAGCACTGAATAAATGAACGCTCCAAGATCCGGCACAATCGGCGCAAGTATCGGATAAATCGCCAAACTCAAAGCGTACACCAAAGTTGGGCGAAAGTCGGATTTGAACGCCAAGAACGTCAGCAGCAAATTGGTCGCAAGGCCACCCAAGCACAGCCGTCCCGCCATCTCAAAAATCTGCAACGGCACAGCGAGATTATAGGCGCGCATGCCGGTGATGATGGTGAGAGCGCTGAAAAACGCCATAATGCCCAACAGCGCCAATTTGTGCTGTCCAAAGCGCTTGACCAAGATATAACGCCACAACTCAGTCAAGACGACGGCACCCGCCACCGGCGCCAAGTTTTGCAACATCATGGGGAGAGTGCGACTGTAGCTGCTGCCGAGAAAGCCGGTGGTGAGCCCCAACAAATAAATCAAAATCAGATAAAACAGCACATAGATTAACACAATCTGCGTGGCCGCGCCACCATGAAAATCGCGCCGGAACTTCATCTTGGTCAACAACCACGTCACGCCAAAACCGGTTGCCAGACACCCCAAATACGCCAAATTACTCATTGTCAAACTCTCTCTTTGGCCTTTTTATTGATTTTTTTGAACATACGGCAGGTCGAACGAAAAGTTTTCGACGGTGCTTGCCGTGCCCTGAAGTGTGGTGTTGGCGTTGGTGAGCACCAGCTGCATTTGGTGGTTTTGGTTCGCCGGCAAATCCAAGTCTGCCGCACCAACGTTGTTGCCGACCGTTGCGCCACCGTTGGTGCTGCGATATTTGAAAGTATAATCAACTTTGATGGTAGCGAGTCCTGCCACACTGGAGGCGAATGAGCCGCTGTCCAGTTTGGCGACCAAATCACCCTTATTGGCGGCTTCAAAATCGCAAGTTATTTTGTCGGTGGGCGTGACTAATTTGGCGTTGATGGTGATGGTTTGAAAGTCGGCGGAAATGCTTGCCGCCGGATTAACTTCCGCTTCTCCTGTGGTTGTGCAATTCAGATTTTCCCAACGAATGTCCCATTTGGCAGAGCCGATTTGGGCGGTTCCGTTGATTTTTAATGTAGTGCCGAGTGCGGCAAATGCCACCCCCAAGCCTAGCACGCCGATAATCAGTGCAATGACTGCCACGATTCTAGTTTTTTGATGGTGTTGACTTTTTTGAGCCATGTTATACTTCCCTTTCTTTATGTATATATTGAAATGATTGTATTAATACAATAGCATAAACACCAAAAGTCAAGCAATACGTTTAAAATTAATCATTACTTTCAATAAGAAACTGACCTCAAATCGTTGTCCAGCCACCGTCAATCGCCAAAATCTGCCCCGTTGTGAACGACGAGGCGTCCGACGCGAAATAAATCAAGGCCCCGTCCAACTCCGCCGGTTGTCCAGCGCGCCCCATCGGGCAATACGCTTTCAATACCTTCTTGAAATCTGGCGTGTCAATCACTGAACCCGTCATCTCGCTTGGAAAATAACTCGGCGCGATGGCGTTCACCGTGATGTGATATTTCGCCCACTCGCTCGCCAGAGCCCTCGTCAACATCAATACGCCACCCTTGCTCGCACAATAAGCCGCCAGCGGCAGATTAGTCATCGCCACGTGCGAATGAATCGAGCCCAGATTGATAATTTTCCCGTAATTTTGTTTAATCATCACCTTGCCGACCTCGCGGCACATAAAAAATACACTGGTCAGGTTGGTGTCCACCACCGCATGCCAATCTTCATCAGGGTGCTCATGCGAGGGGTGCGCCTTTGCCACGCCGGCATTATTCACCAAAATATCAATCCGCCCAAAATGTTTTTTGATGTCCGCCACCGCCTGCCTGACTTCTGCCACTTTCAAAACGTCGCACTTCACCGCCAGACACCGCCGCCCCATTTTCTCAATCGCTTTTTTGGTTTCCGCCAGCTTTTCCATCCGCCGCGCCACAATCGCCACGTCCGCCCCACGTCGCGCCAAAGCTGTCGCAAACTCCACCCCCAGCCCCGAACTCGCACCGGTCACCACCGCTATTTTGTCACTCAAATCAAATAAATCTTTCATGAAGACATTATACCACGAAATGGAAGTTGTTCAAAACTTGGACGTCCGGCAAGGCGTTGTTGCATAATTATCACCCCGTCAAAGAGGCTTTGCTGTTCGCCGAGTGCAGCCAAATCGGTTAAGGCTGAAGGGTGTGGGGTGCCCACACCTTAACCGATTTGACGCGAAACGTACTCTTTGACGGGGTGATAATTATGCAACAATACC
>JAISOF010000005.1 GCA_031275815.1 Candidatus Nomurabacteria bacterium | reverse complement strand
ACAGGTACTAAAAACCGTTGCCATCCAATCGTTATTGGTGGCAGTCGGTTCCTCGCTTCAATCTGTCGTCACAGATTGAAGAGCCCTGTGAAGTGGGGGTTGGTGCCAACAAGACCTTGTTGGCACAGACTTGGGTCAGGTGTTTTGGAGTTGGAGGTTTACCAACAAAACCGTGCTTGGTGGGTGGTCACGAAAAAAGCTAAGAAAAGGGGCTCCCGCAGAATGGGGAGCCCGAAGGGTGGAGGTTACGGTTGGCGGTTGGCTCTTCTTTTCGACCAAAAGGCGACTTTCAGAGCGAAAAAGGTTATAACAACACCAATGGCAACTGCCAAAAGAATGGCTTTTGTGTGGTATTGTTCCAATTGATCAAAGTCATTTGATCTCAATGCAATAGGCAGCCCATTGATGATATCTTTAACGAGAAAAAACGATATCACCAACAAAACTACTACTGCCAGCTCTATTATCAGAGCTGTTATTTTTTTCATTTTCATGAAACACCTCCGCTATTCACAGTAAAGAACGCCCTATCTTTTCATATTACCATACTTTTCGTAAAAAGTCAATATGTCCTACAACCCGAGATGTGGTACAATGTTCAAAGAAAAGAGTTTTAGAGAGGTTTGTTGAATATGAGTGAAAAGATAACAAAGGGCGGAAAAGCAGTAAAAAAGACGGCGCAGCCAAGAAAAGTGACAAAAAATACTGGGGGCAAGACCGGTGTGGCGAAGAAGTCCCAAAAGACGGATGGTGGCACAAAAATTACGATTAAGACAGAGAGTCAGGCGCAAGAGTCGCCGAAGTTGCGCAAAATCACCAAAAAGTCCGAAAAAAGTCCGAGCAAAAAGCCAAAAAATCCGAAAATCCGAAAAAAATCCAAGAAACCCAGCGACAAGTTGGCGGATCGGTCGCCGCTCACGCGGATTTTGCAGGGTGTGTTTGGCGACGCGCAGAAAAAAATCCTGAAACGTTTGATGAAAAAGGTGGCGAAAATTGAGGATTTGGCGCCGGAATACGAAGAGATGAGCGACGAGGAATTGCAGGAGCAGACGGCAATCTTGAAAGACAAATTGGAGGACGGCGAGGCTTTGGATGCGATTTTGCCGGAGGCGTTCGCTCTGGTGCGCGAGGCGTCCACGCGAGTGCTCGGCATGCGGCATTTTGCAGTGCAGTTGGTCGGCGGCATGGCACTCCACGAGGGGAATGTGGCGGAGATGAAGACCGGCGAGGGCAAAACTTTGGTTGCGACTTTGCCGCTGTATCTGAATGCTTTGGAAGGCAAGGGCGTGCACCTTGTGACGGTCAACGATTATCTGGCGCAGCGCGACGCGGGCTGGATGGGCGAGTTGTATGATTTTTTGGGGTTGTCGGTTGGGGTGATTGTCAACGACGCTTCGTTTGTGTATGACCGCGAATATAATAATGAGGAGCATTTTGACGAGCGGTTTCGCCATTTGCGACCCGCCACGCGCAAGGAGGCGTACGCAGCGGACATCACTTATGGGACGAACAATGAGTTTGGGTTTGATTATTTGCGCGATAACATGGTGAAAGAGGTGGAAATGTTGCGCCAGCGCGAGTTGAATTATGCGATTGTGGATGAGGTGGACTCGATTTTGATTGACGAGGCGCGCACACCGCTGATTATTTCGGCGCCGGCGATGGAAAATCCGGAAAGTTATTATCAGTTTGCGAAAATCGCGCGCAAATTGGAGGACAAGGATTATATTATTGACGAAAAGCGCCGCAGTGTGGTTTTGACGGACGAGGGCGTGGACAAGGTGCAGAAGTTGCTTGGTGTGGACAATTTGTATTCGCCAGAACATTTTCGGCTGGTTTATCACATGGATCAATCTTTGCGGGCGGAGACGATTTTCAAGCGCGACAAGGATTATGTGGTGACTAATTCCGGCGAGGTGATTATTGTGGATGAACACACGGGGCGGTTGATGCACGGGCGGCGCTATAACGAGGGGTTGCACCAAGCCATTGAGGCCAAAGAAGCGGTGGCGGTGCAACAGGAGTCGATGACGCTGGCGACGATTTCGTTTCAGAACTTTTTCCGGTTGTATAAGAAGCTTTCGGGTATGACCGGCACGGCGTTCACGGAGGCGGAGGAGTTTCAACAGATTTATTCGTTGGACGTGATTCAGATTCCGCCAAACAAGGAAATTATTCGGGTAGACAAAGATGATTTGATTTTCAAGACAGAAAAAGCGAAGTTGAAAGCGATTGCCGACGAAATCAAAAAGTATCACGACAACGGACAGCCGGTGTTGGTGGGGTCGGCGTCGATTGTGAAGAACGAGTTGATTGCTGAGCATTTGACGAGAGAGGGTATTGATTTTGAGATCTTGAATGCCAAGAACAACGAGCGCGAGGCGGCGATTATCGCCAAAGCCGGCGAAACTGGCGCGGTGACGCTGGCGACCAACATGGCGGGGCGTGGCACCGACATTAAGCTGGGCGAGGGTGTGCGGGAGCTTGGCGGGCTGGTGGTGATTGGCTCTGAGCGGCACGAAAGCCGGCGGATTGACAATCAGTTGCGTGGTCGTGGCGGGCGGCAGGGCGATCCGGGCACCACGCAATTTTTCGTGTCGACTGAAGATGATTTGATGCGGATTTTTCAGGGCGAACGGATTGCGGCGTTGATGGGGCGGATGGGCATTGACGAGGATACGCCGATTCAAAACCGTGCGATTTCCAAGACTTTGGAGGCGGCGCAAAAGCGTGTGGAAGGTTTTAACTTTGATTCGCGGAAAAATGTGGTGCAATATGACAACGTGATTAACCGGCATCGCAAGGTGGTTTATCTGATGCGGCGGCGGATTTTGGAGGGGGCGTCCATCAAAGATGATGTGGCGAAATTGGTGGCTGAGCTCGCGGAGCGGTTGACGGAAGTGCCAGCGCGATACAACAAGAAGTTCAAAGAGGAGCTGAAAGCGGTTTTCAAGCTGTCGGATGACGACATCAAAGAGATTGCTTTGGAGAAAAAGGACAAATTGCGCGTGGAGCTCACGAAGAAAAAGGCAGAAGAGCTATATGAAATCAAAGAGGAGGAATTGGGTAGCGAGACCATGCGCAAGGTGGAGCGCGAGGTGTATCTGTCGGTGATGGACACGTTGTGGATGCAGCATTTGGAGAACATGCAGCACCTTCGCGAGGGGATTCATTGGCGCAGTGTGGGGCAACGCGACCCTTTGGTGGAATATCGTTCGGAGTCGCAGAAATTATTTGACAGTTTGCAGAATACTTTGATGGAAGAGGTGGTGAAGTTGTTGTTGTCGGTGACCAAACAGGATTTGGGGCAGGTGGCGGATGATGAATATGACACGGAATTGACGAAGATGGCGGGGGCGACGACGGAAAAGGGCGTGAATGAAATCTCGGCGGGCGAGAAAAATCTTGATGATGAGTTCAAGAGCTCCAAGAAAACCCACACGGACGCCAACCACAAGCGCAACACCGCTCGCAGAAAGAAAAAACAGGCGCGCAAGAATAAAAAATCCGGACGAAGATGATGAAACATTTCATAGAGGCGGTGGAGTTGGAGAATGGCGCCAAAGGGCTGTTGATTGATGTGCCGGACGCCACTGTGATGGATTTTGATTTTGAGTTTCGGGCGGGTAACCGGTTTGTGAAAAATGAGAAAATCTATGAGGTAGCGCACTTGATGGAGCACATGGCGTTCGGCGCGAATGCGCGGTTCAAGGATGCCTTAAGTTATGAGGCGGAGTTCACGAAAAACGGCGCGTACCACAACGCGACGACGGGGGATTATCTCGTCGGCTATGACGCGGAGTGCGCGGATTTTGAGTGGGAGCGGATTTTGGAATTGAAACTTTTGTCGATTACTGCGCCACGCTTCAACCAGAAAGAGCTGAACGCGGAGCGCGGGAATGTCAAGAACGAGTTGATGGGCCACCAGAATAATTATGCGCGCATGCTGTGGTGCAAGTTGGCCAAAGCGTCGGGCATGCCATGTCTGCTGGATGCCGAGCGCGTGAGGTTGCTTGGTGGTATCAAACTTGAAGACATCAAAGAGCATTACCGGCGAACACATACGGCGCCCAATATGCGATTCATGATTGCGGGCAATTTGCGCGGGAAAAAAGCGAAAATCCGACAGATTTTGAGTGCGGCGGAGTTTGGGCGGGGCACAGAGTTGGAGTTGAGTGGTGACGTGCCACACAAAGTTGCGCCAATGTTTGTGCGACGTAAAGATGTGGCAAACCTGATGTTTATGTTTTGGCTGGCGCTACCCAGACGATTAAGCGACGAGGAGGCGGACGCAATGGATTGCTTGGATCATATTTTGACCGGAACTTTGAGCAGCCGGATTTTGGGCGGGGCGCGGAGTCGCGGCTTGATTTATGGCATGTCTTCCGGCACCGCGCGTGGGTTGGCAAGCTCCAGTTGGGAGTTTCAAGGCGAAGTCAGTGCGGAGACCGCCAAGGATTTATTTCAAATCATCCGGACGGAACTTGGGAAAGTTTTGGCGGGCGACATCTCGGAAAGCGACATTGAGGCAGCGAAGAGTTATGCTTTGGGGCGGTATCAAATGCGCTTGCAGACGGTGGGCGCAATCCTCAACTTCTATTCCGATCAGTTTTGTTATTTTGACAAAATTGAGGATTTCAACAGCATTCCAAGTCGCATTAAGTCCGTCAACCGCGCCGCCATCATCAAAATCGCCAGAGAGTTCGTCGAGCAAAACATTTCGATCTTCGGAGTGGTGGGCAAGGACGGAGCCGCATTGACCAAGGAATTGGGCGCGATGTTGCTACCATAAGGGTTTTGTTTTATAATAAATTGACTTCTTGCAGATTTTATGATAACGTAAAGGTACCTATGCGTGCTTTTGTAGCACAAGGGAGTGATTGAATGGAAAATGCCAAGAATAAAATCTATCTCGTGTCCGCCGAAATGCCCGGTTGTGGCTCCACGTCGCTGTGCAATGAAATATCACGCAAAACCGGTGCTAGCGTGGTCAGAATCGGTGAATATATCCGCAAAAACTTGAATGTGAATAGCGAAAAGGAGCTGAACCAAGCTTTGTCTAAAATCACTGGGGGGCACGACGAGCAATTTTATCGTGAGCTCTCGCAAGATACCGATTATGTGGTGGACGGGAAAATGGCAACCGCGATTGGACCGCATTATTTGGATTGCGCTGCTAGCGACATCACGTCCATTGATCTCACTTCTCACCCACTGATTAGCGCGAAAAGAGTTATGCAACGCGAAACAGGACTGTCTTTTGGCGAAATTATTGCGGAGGATGACCACAAGCATGCTCTCGCCAAAATGTATAAAATGGTATTGGAACGTGCAGCGCACAGCCAAGACATGCGCCAAAGCATCCAAAATAGCCCGTCGGGCCACGTGCACACTCATCTGATTGACACCGGCAATATGCCGATTCCTGAGGCTTATGCCGTGTTGTCGAACGAAGATTATCAGAGTTCGGTGAAAGACTGGGAGATGGAGGCTTTGAATGAAAATATCAACAACTTGATTGTGTGCCGGCAGGCTTTGGACAGGCATTTGCACGAGGCTAGCGCTTATCATTTCAAACATAATTTGGAAAGAGTCAAGTATCGCACCGACCAGTTGGACACCATGTTGGGCAAGAAAGCGATTGAGCTGGTGAGGTTCAACCTGAAACACGCTCTCATCGATTCGTGGGCTAATTTGACCATGAAAAGCACTCCCCGATTTTTTGTTCACGACAACGACGCCATGATTGACACGGAATCTCCAGAGTTTAGTCCGGAATATTACAAGCTTGCCGCGATATGGCCCATCGTGGAAAGCGCTTTGAAAGACAAGATTGTGCTTGACCCCTTTGCAGGCTCTGGAATATTGACAAATGCGCTGGCGGCCAAAAATATTACTAAAAAAATCTACATATCCGACATAGACTGCGGCAATGCCGACAGCCCGAAGCGCGCGTCCGCCCCAGAGTTGAATCGGAAAGCTTGGGAGCTGGCTTTTGACGGGCTACCCTCTTTTTATCGGCCAGACTTGTCCTCCATAGAAAACATTAGCGGGGTCGTGGCGCACAATATTCCATTGCCGGACAAAAGCATTGATTATGTGGTCACCGACCCTCCTTACGGCGCGACCAGTGAAAATGACAACTTGGACTTGGTTGTGTCAAATCTGGATGAAATGTTGCGCGTTTCGAAAGAGGGGGTTATCATGCTGATACCTGAACAATATGAATCAAAAATCCAACAAAACGACCGCGATGTGATAAAATTGACCAAGGACGTGTCGGGAGGGAGGTCGGAGATACCGACAGTCTATGTGCATATCAAATCAAAAGAGAGGGGTAAATCATGAGCAAGGCAAGTTTGACGGAGTTACAACAACATCTGAACCAGACCTGCAAGGAGCACGGTTGGGACAAAAATAGCGTGACGGAAGTGTTTTTGTTGTTCACAGAGGAAGTTGGAGAGTTGGCAAAAGCCATCCGTAAAGAAACTGGGTTCAAAGGTGAGAAAAAGCCGGAAAAACATGATAATATTCGGGAAGAGTTTGCGGATGTTTTGAATTATTTGATGGAGCTTGCCAATCGTTTCGAGATTGATTTGGCGGAAGTGTATTTTGAAAAACACCACATTAACTCCAAGCGCGAGTGGCAATGAGCGCGCGAAACTCCTAAACGTCCTGCGGTTTTTCCAACCGTTTCGGCTCCACGCGCGGCGTGGCGTCCGCAATTTTCACCACGTCTTTGTCGATTTTTTCAATTTCTTTGTGCGCGTTGTTGTAATGATTGACCGTCGTGCCGAGCGCATTGCCAAGCTTCACCATATATTCTTCGAAATTACCAATGTGTGTGCCAAGTTTGCCCACCCGTTCTTTGATTTCTTTCGCCTGTTCTTCAATTTGCAAGCTCCGCAACCCCTGTAAAACTGTTTGCAGATATGCCATGAACGACGTCGGACTGACAATAATCACCTTTTTGTCACGAAACGCATATTCAATCAAATCGCGCGAGCTGCCGGACGCCCCCACATTGTTGATTAAAAGGTCGTAATACAGTGACTCGCTAGGGATAAACATAAACGCAAAATCCATCGTGTTCTCGCTTGGCCGGATGTACTTGCTGGTTTCGTCAATCCGCCCTTTCAAATCCAGCTTGACTTTTGCAAGCATTTTGCGTTTCTCATCTTTGTCGTTGATTTCAATCATGCGGTTATAATTCTCAAGGCTGAACTTGGAATCCACCGGCAAAATCCGCCCCTTGTCCAGAAAAATCACCGCGTCCACCACCTCGCCGTCGGCGAACTTGTATTGTGTTTGGTATTGCCCAGCCGCCAGCACATTTTGCAATACGGTTTCCAGATAAAATTCACCGAACACGCCGCGCTGCTTGGGGTTGGACAAGACATTTTGCAAAGTTTTCAGCTCGTCCGCTACACTTACCACGCGCTGATTGGTTTCTTCCAACTTCGCCAACCGCTCCGACACGTCGCCCACCAATTTGGAACTTTCCGTGAGTTGCCGACCCACCGCGTTTTGCATGGCGGAGTGGTTTTTGTCCAACCGGTCATTCATGTGTGCGGACAGTTTTTCCACGCTTTGGCTGAGCGCTATCAGATCCTGTTTCAACAAATTGGCAGAGGTATCTTGGGGCGCGGGAGTCTTGCGAAATGTTGTAAAAATTACAACACCCACCAAAACCCCAACCAAAACCATCAAAAATATCTCCATAAATCCCATTGTACCATTTATGCCAAAATATTCCTATACCGCGGGGTTGGTATGGTTTTGTTGCATAATCACTTTTGTTGGGCTTATTTTATTTGCCGGTTTTGTTGGTATGGTTCTTTTGTTGGTGCAAGTTTCCTGCCGCTCTTGTTGCACAACCACCCACATTCACAGGTACAGAACCGTGCCATCCAATCGTTATTGGTGGCAGTCGGTTCCTCGCTTCAATCTGTCGTCACAGATTGAAGAGCCCTGTGAAGTGGGGGTTGGTGCCAACAAGACCTCGTTGGAGCCAGTTTGATGTTCATTCTATCTCAACTTCTTTTCGCAATCTCATAGTCTTAAAACTTTATGCTCTTAAAACCCAACAACTACTCCTCCATAAAACAACGGGGAATTATGCAACAACGCCCAAAAATGAACCAACCTTTGACAAAACCGCGCGTGGCTATCCTGTGTTGCGAAACAAAATCTTCTTCAACCGGTGCACCAAAGGTGTAATTTCTTTCAAGTTCAGGAAATAGCAACTAATCATATACGCTGTGAAGCTGACCGCTGTAATCATCAGGAACTTCGGGAAAGTCAAGAAGAAGCTTTGGTCGGTAATGCCCAGCGGAAACAGTTTGACCATGGCGTACGCCACAATGCTGGTAATTAGCCCCGCCAGAAACATGCGTAAAATCGCGCCCATGAACCCGCTGGTGAAAATACTGCGGTGTTTGAGAGCCAATATGACAACCAAAATAATAATTTCCAAAATCGCGCCGATGGACTGCGCAAACGCCAAGCCATGCGCACCCATATCAAACTGAAAAGTGAAAATAATTGCCAGTATAATATTGATGCCGATGGCAAAAATGGACACAATTAGTGGTGTTTTCGTGTTTTGGCGGGCATAAAACGCGCGCACCAAGACGTGAAAAATCGAACGGCAAAAGATGGAAATCACCAGCGCGCCTAGTAGCGCGGAAATCAGCGAGTCGCCGCCGTTTTTGATGAAACTGACGACATAGCCCCGCCCAAAAAAGGCAATCACCGACACCGGCAAGGCAATCCAAATCACCATGCGCAAAGCCAGCCGAAAACTGCGCCAAAAACCCTCTTCATCATTGCGCCCCAGATCCTCCGTCATCTTGGGGAAGAAAGCGGTGGAGATGGCGACACCAATCAGGCTGATGGGCATCAGGTGGATGGACAGGGCTTGTTGATACGAGCGCAAAGTTCCCGCCAGCATGCGGCTTGCCAAGTTCATTTCCACAATGCCGTTGATATAATCAATGCCTTGATCCAGTGAGCGTGCCGGCAACAGCCCCAAAACCTTTTTGAAGCCCAGATTTCTCCAATAAATCTTGAACTCATAATTAAAACCCAGCCCGAACAGCCCAATCGCGCTGACAATCAGTTGCAACATCGCGCCGAACGCCACGCCAAGCGCCACGCCCATAATCCCGCCCTCAAAAATCTGCCAGCCAAAGAGGTTGACGCCGTTGGCAAAGTATTTGATGCCGATGATTATCCCGATGTTGTAAAACACCGGCGCCAAAGCGTAATACACGAAACGCCCGATAGATTGCTGAATACTGGTGAGCACGGTGGAAATGGCAAACAGAAACGGGTTGACAGCGATAATTCTCATCATGGCAACTGCCAACGAGCGCGATGATTCGTCGAGACCAGGTCCGACCACATAACGCACCAACGGTTCTGCGAAAACCACGATTAAAATGCTCGCCACAAAGGTTGCCAGCGCCAACATGTTCAGCACCGAACTAGACAACTCCCATGCGGATTTTTTGTTGCCTGCCGCCAGCCTTTGGTTGAAAACTGGGATGAATGTCACCGACAGCGCGCCCGAAACCAAGATGAAAAACATGAAGTCTGGGATGGTGAACGCCGCCGTATAAGCGTCAATCCCTGTGGGATAGGTGTCGAGGTATTGGCTGTTTAAAAGCCGGTCGCGAAAAATGCCCAACAAAGCCGAAAGCAAGGTGGACGCCGCCAAAATCACCGCCACCATTCGCACGGGCATTTTGCTATTGGCTAAAGTTACGATACTACTGAATCTGAACTTTTTCACTATTTAATCATACACCACTACAACGCAATTTGACCACTATCTCCACCGACTTTTTGTCAAATGGCGACTTGGGGATAAGTTGGACGGTGGTGTTCTTGCGGTCGCAATCAGAAAAATGGTGCATTTGGTTCTCAAACTTCGCGTTGTTGCCTTTCAGCAGGTTGTCCAGATTGACATCCATGCCAAAATTGGAGATTTGATTCAGTGTTGCTTCCACCCCCTCCGCGCTCATGGTGCGCCCCAATTCGTCGACATAATCCGCGTAATATTCTTTGCCCAACTTGTCCAATTTCCGCATCAAAAAGTCTTCGCGAAAAATCCAGCCGCTGTAATATGAAAGCAGAAAACCACCAACCACCCCAATAATCAGTGCGGCAACTAGGAATAAAACTTTCTTTTTGGATTTTGCTCGTTTTGGCATGTTCACATATTAACATAAGTATGATAATATTTTCAAGTAGGGGAAACAAAATGGGTATTTTTACGAAGAAACAAACCAATCATACTGAGCCGAAAAGGATATCGACCACTGTTTTGACATCCAATATTTCGCCGGAGCTGGTGGTTAATTCTATTTCTGACGGGGTGATGGCGATTGACGGGCAGGGCAATATCCAGTTGATTAACCAACCGGCAGTAACCATGACAGGGTTCAGCAGTGTTAGCGACGCGGTCGGACTGAACTTTGGTACGGTGATTACGTTGTTTGATAAAAATGGCGAAGAAGTCAGCGACAGCAACAACCCGATTCTGGCGTCCATCAAATCCGGACAGGTGTTCTCCTCCAGATCTTTTCAAATCAAAGACCAGTCTGAAGATCAAAAAACGCCAATTTCTTTGACAATTGCGCCGATTACCGGTGGTGGGGTGGTGGTGTCGTTCAAGAATATCGCGCGTGAAATTGAGGAAGAGAATGAGCAGATGGAGTTCATTTCCACCGCCAGCCACGAAATGCGCACCCCGATTGCCTCCATTGAAGGCTATCTCAGTCTGGCCGCTAACCCCGCCACTGCCACCATTGACCAGAGAGCACAAAATTATCTCAGCAAGGCGGTTGAAGTTTCGCGACATCTTGGCAAGCTGTTTCAGGATTTACTCGACACCACGCGGCTCAGCGAAAAAAAGTTGAAAACCAATCCAGTGCCAGTGGAAGTGACGGAGCTGGTCAAGAGCATTGCGCAAGAGCTGGCGCCCCAAGTCATCAGCAAAGGGCTCAGTTTGTCGTTCAACGGCATTTATCTGGTCGGCAAGTCCATCAACGAGGGCCCGAAAGCGGCGCGGCGGATTGCACGGGTGTTTTATGCGCGGGTGGATGTGGATTTTGTGCGGGAGATTATGGATAATTTGATTGAAAACGCCATCAAATACACTCCGCGCGGCGAAATTACGATTGTAGTGACCGGTGATCATGATTATGTGGTGGTGTCGGTGAAAGATTCCGGCATTGGCATCAGCAAAGAGGATTTGGGGCATATTTTCCAGAAGTTTTATCGCGCTGATAATTCCGACACGAGGGAGATTGGCGGCACGGGGTTGGGGTTGTATATCTCCAAGCAACGCGCCGAAGAATTGGGCGGTACTTTGTCGGCGGAAAGTGAGCTGGGACAAGGTTCAACCTTTTTCTTGAAGTTACCGCGCCTGAGCGATGAGGATTTTGCGCGTGAAAAGGCGGTGTCCGCCAGCACGATTTCGGATACAGATTTGGTGCCGGCTCCAGTGGAGTTCGCGCCGGCGGTGAATATGACGCCACCGGTTGCGCCGGTTGGTGTTCCCGCTCCCGCGCCCACGCCCACGCCCACGCCCACGCCCACGCCTGTCCCTCCGACACCCACTCCAACAACTCCAGCACCTGCAACTCCGTTGCCTCCAACCATTCCAGCTCCTCCCGCGCCTCAAGTCTCACCTGCGCCCCCTCCCGCTGCACCCGCAACCACATTTTCCGGCAACGCCGCCCCTCTTTCACCAGATAAGTTAGCCGATTTAAAAGCAGTTTTTCAAAATAATCTAACTAACCACTAGCATTTTAAAAAAAGTTGATGTAAAATATAATACAGGAGAAAGATATGATAAAAATAATGATTGTGGAAGATGACAGAAGCTTAAGGGAGATTTATAGCGTGCGGCTGGCAGCCGAAGGCTACTCCATTGTGTCCGCCGGAGACGGCGAAGAGGCACTGGGGGTGGTGATTCGCGAGAAGCCTGACCTGATAATTTCCGACGTGATGATGCCGAAAATTAGCGGCTTCGACATGTTGGATATTTTGCGCTCCACCCCTGAGACTAAAGATATTAAAGTGATTATGATGACCGCGCTTTCTGGCGTGGATCAGAAAGAGCGTGGCGAAAAACTGGGTGCCGACCGGTATCTCGTCAAGTCCCAAGTGGGAATTGAGGATGTGGTGCGCGCCGTGCACGAAGTTTTGAACGACACGCCGAACAGCGGTGGGGCGGCAAATATCGCGGTGGTCAACAGTATTGCGAGTGGCACCGAGCCGACTTTGCCAGCGTTTGAACCCACAGCGGTGCCGGCAGCGACTCCGGCTGTGCCGGCGGCAGAGCCTTTGCCACCTCTGGAACCAGTGGTGGAAACGCCTTTGCCACAATTGGAACCCACCCCCTCAATTCCGGTGCCGAGTGAAGTGGTCACAACGCCGGAAGAAGAGCCATTGTCGCCGACTGCGGCCAGTATTTTGAATGCCCCGATTACACCCATGCCGTCAGCGGCAGTGGAGGCGCCAGCAGTTGTGGCGCCAACCCCAGCGGGCAGTGAACAGATTCCAGTGGTTGCTGAGCCGGCTCCAGTAGTGGACACGCCGCAAGAGGTGGCACCCGTAAGTTATCCGGAGCCAGTGGCAGATGCCAGCCAAGCTGTTGCTGAAACGCCAGCGCCAGTGGCTACACCCGAACCAGCACCAACTCCGGTGGCGCCCGTTTTGGACGCCGCGCCGGTCGTTGCCGAAGAACCAGCTTTTCCTTTCCCCACCTTGCCTGACCCCAACATTGCGCCCAACATAGAGGGTTCTGAGCGCTCTGAAACGGTGGTGCCGGTTGACACCACGCCCAGCCAAAGCGACATGGAAACGCAAATCGCGCAAGAACTTTCCGGCAAATGAGATTGAACAAATATTTGGCACGTGCTCTGGGCGTCAGTCGACGCGAGGCGGATGAGTTGATTGTTGGCGGAAAAGTGAAAGTGGGCGAAAGGGTGGCAAAACTGGGTGAACAAGCGCCAGATATTGACAATAACACAAAAGTGTGGTACAACGAGAAGATAGTGCCGCCTCTTGAACAGAAGGGGCTGGTTTATCTGGCGCTCAACAAACCCGTTGGATATGTTTCCTCGCGACGCGCTCAAGGTGATGCGCCCACGCTGTATGAACTTTTGCCTGAAAAATATCGCTCACTGAAAACGGTGGGCAGGTTGGACAAAAACAGCTCAGGTCTGATAATTCTGACCAATGATGGTGATTTTGCTTTCCAGATGACGCACCCCAAGTTTCGCAAAGTCAAGTTGTATGAAGTGTCTTTGGATCAGCCCCTGCAACCCCTGCACCAACAGATGTTGGCAGATTTTGGCGTAGAACTCACCGATGGCAAATCTCAGCTGGGGCTGACCAGTCTGGACGATTCGCGCCGCAACTGGCAGGTCGCGCTGAGTGAGGGGCGCAACCGCCAAATCAGGCGCAGTTTTGGCTCGCTCGGGATAACCGTCACGAAACTCCACCGCACCCAATTTGGGTCATATCAACTCGGTGATTTGCCGTCCGGCAAATACCGCACCCTCAGTGTTTGAAAGTACTATCTGGCAGTGCGCTTTTTGACAACCAGCACAATTTTCAGCACAATCAGCGCCAACACAATCAGGATAATTACCACCAAGAACAGCGGGATGATGATCACGGTCTTGGTCAGAGTTTCGGTGTCAATATTGTCGCCGATGGTTGCTGTCACTTCGTGTGTCACCTTGAAGATGCCCAGCGCCGGTGCGCCCTCCCACTTCAGTTCCGTCTTGCGAGCTTTTTCGGGCAGGATGATGTTTTCAAGTTCGTTCGCGTTCGTATAGACCACTTTGTCGCCAAAGAATGATTTGACGGTGATGGTGTGTTTGGCTTTGAAGTCGACGTTGCCGTTGTTTTCCACAATGTCATTGCTGGCAATGGGCGGGTTGAAATAAAAGGTCGGGATGGATATTTTTGAAATTTTTCCGCTCAGGATGGTGTCGCCGCTGACTTGCGCATAGACTTTGTAACTGATACGACTCACCACCTGTGCGCCGGTACCGTCTTGGATGTCGATAGCGTCATATGGCAACATACTGGCAAAAATGCTGGCGTATTGACCGCCACCCGGCGCGTCTTTCGGCACCCAAACCACATATGTCACCTCTTTGCTTTCGCCGCCGTCCAGTTGGAAGCGATCGTCTGGTATGGAAATCCACTTGGAAATTGCCGTGCGCGAAGTTTCGGTTTCAAAATCGGAATTATAAGTTTCGTCGGTCACCGAATATGGCGAAACGCTCATTTGCACCGTAATGCCCTCTGTGCCCGGATTCCACACTTTTAAGCTCCCCGTGTATTTTTCCCCAGCGTCCAATCTGAGCTCCGCCGAAGTCGGCGAGATGGACACTCCGTTTAATGGTCTTTCATCTGCGTAAACCTGCGCGCTAGCACCCAGCCCCAAAACCGCAAATGCTGACAACGCCATGACATGTAGTATTTTCACTTTTTTTCCTCCTTATTGAATGTATTTTAGCATAGACTTTTTGTGATGTAAATAGCCTTGTTGCAGAATTAGTTTGGTTTTTGTTAGCACGAGAACCTCCCCAAAAATCACAAATCATAATAATTATGATAACTCTCAACCCCCTCATAACCGTCATAATCATAATAGTCGTCCTCGTCGTCGGAGTAATAGATACTGCTATAAATTGTTTTCTGGCGAGTCCAACATTGCTTGCCTTTTCCATGCTCATAAAACGAAGAAGATGTGGAACTGTCGCTGGAATCGTAATAATAGCCGCCGGCGTCCTCAAGCGTGTCTTTCGTAAAACCGCCGGCGCACAGCTCGTATGTTATGGTGCGCGTCGTGGTTGACTTGACGGTGTAATCATAATCTGACAACCTGCCTTTCAAATCCTTGACTTGGTCTTTTGGCAAATCTGTTAAGGCTTTTGGCGAGCTGCTATGCTCGTTGACATAACTGTTGATGGCGGATTCAATCAGCGACAAATCGCTAGTCTTTTTGTCATCGCTGACAAAGCCGCGCACGTCCGCTATCGGCAACACAATCAATAAAATTGTGCCAGTGAGCAATACGACGCCCAACGATGAGGCATATATAAGACCAGATTTTTGCGACTTGGCAATCAGATGCGCGACCATCACACCGCTGGCGACTACCACGCCAACCAGTGAAACCAAAACATTTTCGCCAATTTCTTCGCCACTGATGTTGAGTAGCCCTAGCGCCGGACCGAATAAAACATAAAACAAACTGGACACAAAACCCAGCGCTGATAACGCCAAGCCGCCGGAGAAGATTAGTCCGGCTGCTCTTGTGATTTTGGAGTGGCGGGCTTCGGCGTTTTTGATGGTCATGGCATAAAGGAAAATGTGCGCCACCGCAAACACCACTGCGGATGCTAGCAGTGTGCTGTACAACGCGCCAAAAATGGACGCGCTATAAGCGGAATGAGTGTCGTCTTGGTTGAACATAAAATGAATGGAGATGGACAAAATCGCAATCAGAAATCCGACCGTCAGCCAGCCCGTCGTCAAACTTAATATATATTTGAAACTGAACAGCTTGCTGAACGCCGCAACGTGTGGTTTTTGCCCAGACGCGTTGACGTGCGCCACCCCATTGTCACTGATATGGTTCGCGACTGGCGCGCTGTTTGCGGCAACTTCACCCTCTGTGCTTGGTGCCGGAACTTGATTAGAATCCATGATACCTCCTATGCTTAAAATAATACGAGGCGGTTACCAAAAAGTCAACTTGTTTTGTGGAAAAAGCTTGGTTATATGTAAGTTCCGAACAAAATCCGCAAAAAATCTAGACAAAAGCGGAATCATCCAGTACAATGGTGGGATAGGAGGTACGTGTTGAAGATTTTGATGCTTGGTTGGGAACTACCACCGCACAACAGCGGGGGGCTTGGCGTGGCTTGTTATCATTTGGCGAAATCTTTGGCCGGCGAGGGAGCAAAAATTAGTTTTGTGTTGCCTTACACCGCCAAACATGACGTGGACTTTATGGAGATTGTGCACGCCACAAATCTCGACCCAATTCACCGCTTCGGAGCTTCGGCGTATGACTCCAAAAATATCACCACGTGCATAATTGACGGCAAAGAGTTGGGCGAGCATTTGTCTTTGCGCGACATCCAGCAGTTTTATGGAGATTTTGTTGACAAGCACGTGGAGGGCAAAGAATTTGACGTGGTACACTCGCACGATTGGTTGACTTTGGAGGCGGGGGTGAAGGTCAAGCATAAGTTGGGTATACCTTTGATTGCGCATGTGCACGCCACAGAGTTTGACAGGGGTGACGAATACGGCGGCAACCCGATTATTCACGATATTGAGCGTGATGGATTGATGTTGGCGGATCGGATTATCGCGGTGTCGCAGATGACCAAAGATCTGATTGTCGCCAGATATGGCATTTTGGCGGACAAGATTGAGGTGGCGCACAACGGTCCGAACCAGATAGACGACGAGTATATGTTTGAAAAAAGTAGTTATCAGTTTTTGGAGAAGAAAAAGCAAGAGGGGTGGACAGTGGTGTCAGTGATTGCCCGCTTGACCATCCAGAAAGGGCTGAGCCACCTCATCCGAGCGTTGGCGCTGGCGACTCAGTTCAACCCAAAGATTATGTTGCTGATTGCGGGCGACGGTGAGCTTCGCGATGAGTTGTTGGAGCTGTCTGCCAATCTTGGCGTGGCGCAGAATGTGGCTTTCACAGGGTTTGTGCGCGGCAAGGAACTTCGCGATGTTTATACCATATCTGATATATTTGTCATGAGTTCGCGCTCGGAACCTTTTGGCATTACGGCTTTGGAGGCGGCAAGCAGTGACAACGCCGTTATTCTGACCAAGCAATCCGGCGTCAGCGAAGTTTTGCACAGCGTGTTGAAGTATGATTACTGGGATGAGCGCCGCTTGGCGGAACTGCTTGTGGCAACTTCTAGTTCCAATGCTCTGACAACAGAGATGCGGCAAAATGTTACAAAAGAGTTTCTTAAAATTTCGTGGAATGGTATTGCAAAAAAGGTTATGCATATTTATAATAGAACTATGAAATGTCGGAGGAACTATTAATGCGCTCCTGTGTATTATATCTACACATGCACCAGCCGTTTCGCGTACGCGAATACAGTATTTTTGACGTGGGTAATCGCGCGGACTATTTTTCAGACAGCGCCCACATCAACAACCAGCTGGTTTTTGATAAGGTCGCGGAAAAGTCTTATCGCCCAATGTTGACTCTGTTGGAAAAGTTGCTTGGTGCTCATCCCAACTTCCAGTTTTCGCTTTCTGTCACTGGCACCTTTTTGGAGCAAGCTGAAATGTGGGGTGGGGACATCATCGACACCTTGAAACGTTTGGTCGCCACCGGTCGCGTGGAGATTGTGGCGGAAACTTACCACCATTCTTTGGCGTTTTTCTTCTCAAAATCCGAGTTTGAGCGGCAAGTGAAACAGCACCAAGCCAAGATTCAGGATTTGTTTGGCGTGAAGAGCAAGGCATTCCGTAATACCGAGTTGGCGTATAACGACGATTTGGCAAGCTGGGCGGAGGAGTTTGGTTTTGAGACTGTTTTGGCGGAGGGCTGGGACAGGATTCTTCGCGAGCGCTCCCCTAATTTTGTGTATCGCCCGACCGGCACCAATAAAATCAAGTTGTTGTTGAAAAATTACCGCTTGAGTGATGATATTGCGTTTCGTTTTTCGGACAAAAACTGGACGGAACACCCCCTGTCGGCGGAAAAATATCTGACTTGGGTGGAAAACTCCACTTTGAACGGGCCGCTCATCAATTTGTTTATGGATTTTGAGACTTTTGGTGAACATCAGTGGGCGGACACGGGAGTGTTCCAGTTCTTTGAGCAGTTTGTGGGGCGCTTTTTAGAGAGTCCGGAGAACAATTTCTTGACTGTTTCGGGCGCTTCCGAACAATACGAGGCGATTGACGAAGTGTCCATGCCGGAAACTGTGACGTGGGCGGACACCGAGCGCGACCTTTCAGCGTGGCTGGGCAATGCCATGCAACACGAGGCGGCGAAAAACCTTTATGCGCTGGAAGAGGCGGTTTTGAAAACCGAAAATGCGCAGTTGATTGCCGATTGGCGCAACTTGCAAACTTCCGATCATTTGTATTATATGTGCACAAAGTACTGGAGCGACGGCGACGTACATGCGTATTTCTCGGCGTACGATTCGCCGTATGACGCTTTTTTGTACTTCATGAACACTTTGCGCGATGTAGATTTTCGCAGTTTATAAGTTTATAAACTTTATTGCACAACCCCGCCTCATCACGTTCAAGCTTGCAAAACTACGCCTTTTGGCGCAAGATGGTTACATGTTCCAAACTGGACCTTTAAATTGGAAATAGCTCAATCACCCCCAACCTGAAAGGAGGAGAAAATGAAACTCTATCCAAACAAAATCATCTGGAGCGCTGACCTGCCGCTCGATGATTTATGCCGGGTTTTGAAGTCCGGCGTCCTTCCGGCGGGTATCATCATCAAGCTGGACCGACTATTCTTTGAACAGTTCGGTATCCACACGATTAACGTCGTGGAAAGCTTGGGATACCAAGTTTTTGCCGATGCAAAAATTGTCGAGATTCCGGAAAAGGTGGCGCAAATCGCCAGACACTATGGACAGTACCAGCCGTTTATGTTGGACTGCATGGCTGGCATCTGCTCTAACGGTGTTTTTGCCGGTAGCGACCACAAGCAACTTGACGGGCTGAAACGCTTTGCCAGCACTTGCCTCGAAAACAGTGTCAATCCCTGTGGAGTGACAGTGCTGACGTCGAAAACCAACGCCAAAAATCGCGGCATGGTCTTTCAAGAGTTCCGTCGTTCGGCGGATAAGCAAGTGTTATTTTATGTCAGCTTGCTGAGCAGAGCGGGATTTACGGATGTGGTGTGCGCTCCGAAAGAAGCGACCGTCATCCGCAAACACCGCGAGTTCGACCATCTCAACCTGAACACGCCGGGGGTTCGCCTGCCTGAAACGGACGTGCGCGACCAAGCGCGCGTAATGACCCCCAGCAAAGCTTTTGGGTCGGGCGCCGACCGGCTAATCATCGGCAGCAATCTGACTGATGGCGCTGAACAAGATATCGTTGAAAGGGTTCATCGCAACTGGCAACGGCTAGTTGCCCATTTTGGGGAGGTGTAATAGCATGATGTGGGGCAAAAGCATCATCAACGCGCTGAAAGAACTTGATGCCGTTGATTTGGAGGGGCATTACAAACTCGCGAGTGGAAAACATTCCAACGCGTATATTGATTTACGCGTGGGGTTGCCTTATCCAAAATTCGTGAAGACCCTGAGTTGGGCATTGCGCTACGCGATTGTGGAGTTCCACTATTACTATCATCAAGGTACGACGCGGGTGCCGGACTTGCTCGTGGGTTTGGGTAACGCTGGGCCTTTGTTGGCGTATGTCACCACTGAATACCTGCGAAACAACAATGACGGCAGGTATGAGCACCTCAAAAGCATCTGGTGCGTGTCGGATGGTGAAACTTTCAAGTTTCCACCGAAAATGCCGTTTGCTCAACTGGTCGACGGCGCCAAAGTCATCATTGTCGACGACCTCTTGACCACCGGCAGTAGCATGCGGAAAGTCTCCGAGTTTTTGCAGAGTCAAGGCGCCGAAGTTTTGGCTGGGGTGGTGGCAGTTAAGCGCAGCAAAGGGGTGCAAGAAAGCGATTGTGGCGTGCCCGTCGTGCTTGCGGCAAGCGAGTTGACAGAGAGCATCGACACTTACGAAGAGGATGTCTGTCCGCTCTGCGCACAGCGCGTCCCCATGCGGCGCGGCGTGGCGCACAATGACGAGTTTTTGAAAGCCCATCCTGACTTTCCGAGCGTGTAAAGTCCCATGCGAGCCGTGATTTCAAAGAGCGCCCACCTCGCTCGACCGCGCGGAGCTATTTCCAAAACCAACCTCCGCTTGCGCAAAGCGGGGGTTAGTTCTTTTTCTTCTTGACTTCGTTGCGACCAAGATTTTTCTTGGTTTCCACGTACTGAACATGTTTTTTCAACACGGGGTCATATTTGCGCAAAGTCAACTTGTCCGGCGTGTTCATCGTGTTTTTCTTCGTGTAATAAGTGCGGTTGCCGCTCTCCTCGCTGACTAAACCAACTAATTTTCGCTTTGTATTGTTCTTTTTTGCCATAACATTCCTTGATGATTTTCTAACTTGTTAAATACTATCACATCTTTGTTTTTCGCGCAACCTCTATTCTTACAACTGGTTTTGTTGCATAATCACCTTTGTTGGGTTTATTCTGCTTGCCGCTCTTGTTGGTGTAATTCCCTTGCCGGTTTTCTTGGTATAGTTCTTTTGTTAGTATGTTCTTCCTGCCGCTCTTGTTGCACAACCACCCACATTCACAGGTACTCAAACCGTGCCATCCGGTCGTTACCGGTGGAAGTCGGTTCCTCGCTTCAATCTGTCGTCACAGATTGAAGAGTCCTGTGAAGTGGGGGTTGGTGTCAACAAGACCTTGATGGGGGTTACTCAAGTTTTTTCAGTGTTTTGCAATTTGCAACAAAGCAAGGTCTGACCCGCAACAGAGAAAAGCAAGGTCTGACCCGCAACAGAGAAAAAAGTTTGCAATCTGTGTTGTGCGACTAAAAACCTCCCATCTATCCCAACAGAAAAGCTAGCTAATAGTAATTACTTGGGCATTGTCCCCTTGAGGGGGTGGGGGTAGATGGCAGGAGTACTATCACCACAAACTTCAAAACTCATCCTCAAGAAACCCCAACGCTGGTATGACCAAGAATTATCTATTAGTAGCTTTTCGTCCGTGACAAAAACCAACAACAGGCAACCCTAACATCAAGCAGCTTTTCGCCCGTGAAAAACCCAACAACCGCTCCTCCGTAAAAACAACGGGGGAATTATGCAACAAGACCCCCGCCAAAACTAAAGTTTCGATTTTTAAGTTTTTGTGCTAAAATGAACATTATATCCATCAACCAACGCTTTTTAAAGAGCAAATATGAAAGAATTAATATATAACTTCAAAGAAATCTGGCAAGCCGACCGCAAACTGATTTGGCGGGTTGTCTTGCTGTTTGTGTTGGGCGCAATCGTGGCGACGGTGGGGTTTGTGATGATTGAGCCGAAACAATTACAAGTCCTTTCTCATTATACTGATCTCGGCAAAGTCAACAATTACAGCGACAGCAAATGGCAGTTTCAGTTTGTGTTTCCAGTGATGGCGCTGTTGATTGGGGTTTTGCACAGCGTCCTTGTGCCGCGCATTTTCATCAAAAGTGGCGGAGCGTTCGCGCGGCTGTTTATCAGCGCCAGCGTCGTGATACTCTTCATTCTGCTGCTAGTGATGCTCCGAGTGATTGACACAAACAGGATGCTTGGCTGATGCGCAGTCTGGAATTGCCGATGGGAAAACGCAAGCCGCTGTATCGTTTTTTTGAAATATTCCCGGCTCTCATCAGTTATGCGGCGGTGTTGTTGCTGTTTTTGTTGTCGTATCTCAATCCGGTGTGGGGTGTGGGATATGTCCTATTGATAGTAGTAGTGGTGTTTGTGAAAGCGATTGGTGTAGCGTTCCGTACCTTGAACGGATACAGTATTATGCACCGAGCTTTGAAAGTTGATTGGCGTGAACGGCTAGTGCAACTGAAAAATCCCCGAAAATATTATGACGAATTAAAAAGCGAAAAACACACCAGCTTTGGCTATCAAAAACATCTGGAAAACTTACGTTTCATCTCAGCGGCGGAAACTGGCGATTATCCCGACCCCGACCAAATCATCCACGCGGTGATTGTGGCGATTTATAACGAAAGTTTGGACGTTTTGCGCCCGACCATCGACGCCGTGAAAAACACCGCTTATCCCAACAAGCAGATTGTCATGGTGTTGGCGTATGAAGAGCGTGGCGGGGCAGCCACCAAAGAAACAGTGGAAACCTTGCAAAAGGAATACAAAGGCGTTTTTTTGGACATGTTCCCCGCCCTGCACAAAGAGGGAATAAAAAACGAAGTGGTGGGTAAAGGCGGTAATATCACCAACGCCGGACGGTTTTTGGCGAAATATTTTCGCAAACAAAAAGTGCGGTTTAGCGACGTGATTGTCACAACTTTGGACTCCGACAACCGCCCGCACAAGTACTATTTCGACGCGGTGGCATATGAATACATCTGTTGCCCCGACCGCAAACGCCGGTCATATCAACCGGTTTCGCTGTTTACCAACAATATCTGGGACGCGCCGGCGATGATGCGCGTCATTGCCACCGGCAATTCATTTTGGACGGTGGTTTCCTCTATGCGCCCGCACATTTTGCGCAATTTTGCCTCCCATTCGCAAAGTTTGGACGCGCTGTCCGAAATGGATTTTTGGAGCACGAGAAGTATCACAGAGGACGGGCACCAGTATTGGCGCAGTTATTTTTATTTCGACGGAAATTATTCAGTACTCCCCATCCATTTACCGATGGGGCAGGACGCAGTGCTGTCATTCACCTTTTGGAAAACTCTGAAAGGTCAGTTCGTGCAACTTCGGCGCTGGGCATACGGTGCAGCCGACATTGCATACGTTGCTACCAGATTGTTTTCGCGGCGGCGCAACGTGCCGTTTGGCGATTGTCTCATGAAATTGTGGCGACTCATCGACAGCCACGTGACGTGGGCATACACTGCTTTAATCGTGATGTTTGGCGGGTTCATACCGGTGTTGTTCAGCCCCAGCGCCCGCACCAATATCGCCGCTCAAGAGCTCCCCCGTATCGTTTCCCTCATCCAAACTGTGGCGATGATTGGACTGTTTGTCACCATCATCATGTCAATCAGAATGCTGCCCAAACGCCCCAAAAGATACAAAAAAGGTAAAACCGTTTTGATGGTCATCCAATGGGTGCTAATGCCCGTCACCTCCATTGTTTACAACTCCGCCTCCGCCTTTTATGCCCAAACCCGCTTGGCGCTAGGGCTGTATATGAACAAGTTTGATGTCACCGACAAAGCGACGAAGTATGATAAAATGGAAACAAAAGGGGGATAAATGAGATTATTTTTGGCATCAAAGGGCTTTGGCGATCATTTGGAGAGATTGCACGACATGGTGGGTGTGAATAAAATGGCGCTGCTCATCTTCAATGCCACTGACGAAAAAAACGCCTTGACCAGAGTGTGGAAAAAGTGGCGCAAGAAACAAATGTTCAAAAATGCCGGTTTTGACGTGCTTGAGTTGGACCTCAAAGTGTTTTTTGGGCGAAGATACGATTTGGAAATGTATATCAAATCCGTCAATCCCGGGCTGATTTATGCCTTTGGTGGCAATGTCTTCATCTTGCGCCGCGCCTTTCGCTACAGCAGTTTTGACGATGTACTTGCCTCCGACCTTGCCTCCGACAAATACGTTTATGGCGGCGGCTCCGCTGGCAGTGTCATCATGTCCAAGGAGCTGAAATATTTTGTCAATAAAGAAGACATGCCGGAAGTCGTGCCGAAAAAGAAATACCAAGCCGACACCATCTGGCAAGGCATGGGACTGATTGACGAATACTTGTTGCCACACGCCGACGCTAAATGGTTTGATGACAGCGCCAGCGAAATCCGGCTGGCGTTCAACCAAGCCAATATCAAACCCGTTGTGATGACCGACGCCGACGTTTTCGTGGTGGACGGCGAGCGACGGGGGTTGGAGCCGTCGGCCTGATTTGTGTCAAGTTATGTGGCAACACAAAATCTCAGGTCGGAACTGGTGAGGTATATTACCGCAACGTCCGCCAAGCTGTATCGCTATAGCATTAAAGAAACCTCCACGGTACTTGAGAGGTGGTCGCTGAAGGATGTTGCCTCGAACTCGGATGATCTGAGCCCACCAGTGTTCTTGCGAATTTTCTGACCAGCGCCCAAAATCCATTAATTTTTTTGCCCACGTCCCACAAACTGTTGAATATTGCTGAGTATATATGCATCGATTTTCGAATACCAATGCAACCTGTCGCCGACGATACTTTTTTGTCAGTTTTGATGTCTCCAAGCAGGTCTTCGTGCTTAAAGAATTCGCCAAGCTTCGTGTTTTTAGCGGCATTTTCTGCTAATTCACGCTGTATTTCTGGTATATGTTTGGCCTCGTCCGACAAATAATCATATTCCGCATCCAATCCAACTTCCCTGAAAGCCACCAATGTCTCGCGCCAAAACGTTCCGCTTGAATTAAACAAAAACTGATCAACACCGCCGGTAAGCGTGAGATAGATGACAGAAAGACTACCACCAAAAACTTCAAAACTCAACAAAACCTTTCACCCGTGAAAAAACCCAACAACTCCTCCTCCGCAAAACAAAGGGGAATTATGCAACAAAACTGCGTTTTGATATTGCTTTTGACAAACAAAGGCTTTATAATTTAAACTAATCATAAGTATATTGGAGGTTTGTATGGTGCGAGTAGGAATAAACGGATTCGGACGAATTGGGCGGAACGCTTTTAAGATTGCTTTTGAGCGGGGCGATATCGAGGTGGTGGCGGTGAATGATTTGACGGACACCAAGACTCTCGCGCACCTCTTGAAACATGATTCTTCTTATGGCACTTATGGGCGAGAGGTCGGTTTTGATGACGATGAAATTATTGTGGATGGCAAGCACATCAAGGTGTTTGCGGAGAAGGACCCCGCCGGACTGCCATGGAAAGACAATCAGGTGGATGTGGTGATTGAGAGCACGGGGCTGTTCACTGATCCCGCCAAGGCGCGCGCGCATATTGCGGCAGGGGCGAAGAAGGTGATAATTTCGGCGCCCGCCAAAGGTGAGGGCGCGAAGACCATCGTAATTGGCGTAAACGAAGACACAATTGACGAACAAGACGAGATTTTGAGCAACGCCTCTTGCACTACCAACTGTATTACACCGGTGATGGCGGTGCTGGAAAAGAACTTTGGCATTGACAAAGCCATGATGACGACCGTGCACAGTTACACCGCCTCACAGCGATTACTGGACGCGCCCGCCAAAGACCTGCGCGAAGCGCGCGCGGCGGCGGAAAACATTGTGCCAACCACCACCGGAGCGTCCATCGCGGCGGCGAAAGCTTTGCCAGCACTGGAAAATCGCTTTGCGGGGTTGTCGGTGCGGGTGCCGACCCCGGTGGTCAGCTTGGCGGACTTTGCGGTTTTGGTGAAAAAAGCCAGCGTGACCAAAGAAGAAATTAACGACGTATTCAAGCAAGCTGCCAAAGAACCGTATCTGCAAGGGATTTTGGCAGTGGCGGAAGAAGAGCTGGTCAGTATTGATTTTCGTGGCAACTCATTCAGCGCCATCGTGGACTTGCCCCTGACCGACGTGGTGGGCGGCAACCTGATCAAAGTCGTGGCGTGGTATGACAACGAATGGGGATATTCCAACCGCCTTGTGGAACTGACCGCCGATTTTGGCAAAAAGGGGCAAGCATAAAGTGAAAATATTTGTGGCAGCCGACCATCGAGGATTCAGATTACGTGAGAAAATCATGGTTTATTTGTTTGACAAAGGCATGGATTTCGTGGACGTGGGCGACAAAAAGTTTGACCCGAAAGACGATTTCAATAAATATGCCAAACTGGCAGTCTTGGAGTTGCTCTCGAGCAAAGATCGCGACCCGCGCGCGATTTTGGTGTGCGGTGGGGGGCAGGGCATGGCGATTCAAGCCAACCGCTATCGTGGCATCCGCGCGGTGGTGGTCTGGGATTCAACGGAGGCGGAAATGGCACGTAACGACAATGACGCCAACGTGCTATGCTTGCCGGCGCGCGTACTGGAAGAGGACGACGCCAAATGGAGAGATATTATTGATACGTTTTTGCTGACACCGTTTGCAAAAGCGCCAAGATATATTAAAAGAAATAATGAATTAGACGAGGTATAAAATGAGTACAATAGTCCCAACAATATTAACCGAAACCCCCGACAGTTTCAAGGCTATGGTGGCGAAGTTCCACCCCTTCGCGTCGCGGGTGCAAATCGACATCACGGATGGCGAGTTCACGACCAACAAAACCGTAACATTGGATCAGGTCTGGTGGCCAGAGGACTGGACGGTGGACATCCACATGATGGTGAAGCGTCCCAGCGAATATGTGGAGCAGTTGCTCAAATTACACCCCAATTTGGTAATTTTTCACGCGGAGGCGGATGAAGATTTGGTGCCGGCGCTGAACTTTTTGAAACAAGCCGGAATCAAGACCGGTGTGGCGTTTTTGAAACCGAGCTTTCCGGGCAAATACAAAGAATATATTGACATTGTCGACCACGCCTTGATTTTTTCGGGCGATCTTGGCTCGTATGGCGGGGCGGCGGATTTGTTGCAGGCGGAAAAAGCGCACATCATTCGCGAGATGAAGCCGACCATTGAGATTGGCTGGGACGGTGGCGCCAATGAAGAGAACGTGTTTATGATTACCAAAGCCGGCGTGGACGTGGTCAACGTGGGTGGCGCTTTGACAGCGACGGACGACCCCAAAGCGATTTATGACGTGTTGGTGAACGAGGCCACCAGAGAGGGTGCGATTTAAGTGCGGATTGTTTGTTTGGGTGCGGCATTGCAAGATATCTTCTTCTTGGATAAGAGAGGCTTTCACACGGTGAGCATCGCGGGGCAGAGCTATTTTGACCGCTTGGAGTTGGGCACAAAAGTCGACGTGGATGATGTGGTGTTTTCGGTTGGTGGCGGAGCGACCAACGCCAGTGTAACTTTTGCGCGCAGCCGGTTTGAGACGATTTTTTGGGGGTGCATCGGCAACGACATTTCCGGACAGGCGGTGGTGGACACCTTGAACGACGAGGGCGTGGATGTCAGCTATATCGATTATTTGGAGAACCAGCGCACGGGTTGTTCGGCGGTGCTGCTCGCGCCAAGCGGGGCGCGCACCATTTTGACTTATCGCGGGGCGAGCCGGCAGTTTTGGACGTTGAAAGTGAAAGATTTGGAGCGCATGAACCCCGATTGGATTTATATCACAACACTTTCTGGGGATATGGACAAGTTGGCGGAGGTGTTGGTGAAGTGCCAAGAGCTCGGTGTCAAGGTTATGATGAACGCGGGCAAAAAGGAGTTGGCAAACAGGGGGAAATTGAAACGGCTTTTGCCAATGGTGGAGGTGTTGTCGCTGAACAAAGAAGAGGCGAAACAGCTGGTGGATGGCGACAGTCTGGACGAGTTATTGATGAAAGTGAAAGATTTGGTGCCCGTTTGCTTGATTAGCGACGGAGAAAATGGTTTGGTGGCAACCGATGGCAAAACCAAGCTGCGCGCAAGGTTATACGAAGATTTGAGACCTCTCGATCAAACCGGTGCGGGCGACGCTCTGGGTTCCGGCTTTTTGGTGCGCTTTGCGCGCGGCAGAAGTTTGCGCGAGTCGGTGATTTTTGGATCCGCCAACGCCTCCAGCGTAGTTCAAGCGGTGGGCTCCAAAGCCGGCATTATCAGTTCCGGCGTCCGTCTGCACGAAATGCCAATTCACGAAATGGAGTTATAACATGAGCTTTTTGGCGGAGCTATTGGGAGAAAAAGAGCCGAAGTTTTCGGTAGATTTGGAATATTTGGCGAAAAAAAGCTTGAAGCCAAAGGCGGATTTGGAGTTGGTCAGCACTTTGCGCAAACGGTCGCGGTTGATGTTGAAACAGTTGGGACTCGACCCGCACGACACGACTTTGCAGGAATTGTTTGCGGCACTAAACGGTTTTTATGCCATCAACCCCAATTCCAGCGACCAGTTTTGGGTGGAAAATCAGTTGGGGTTCTTGTTGGTTGGTCGCGAGCTGGTTTCCGGCAATTATTTTGACGTTCGGGACAACTTTGAGAAAAAGTTGCCGTTTGAACACCGTAGCATCGTCTATTTCCGGCGACTGTTGTACAAAAAAATTAACGATTTATATGGAGGCAAGTCATGAAATACCAGATTTGCGTGTCGGGCGCAGCAAGCGGCGAAACGGTGATGAAGTCCAAAGAATTGGCGTTTGCGGTGGGCGTGGCGATTGCCAAAGCCGGCAAAACTTTGACCACCGGCGCGACGGTCGGACTGCCGATGTTTGCGGCGGCGGGTTTCAAAAGCGTGCCGAATGCCAAAGGCGTGTCGGTCGGATTCTCACCTGCCGCGACGTTCAAAGAGCATATTTTGGCGTATCGCCTGCCGACGTTGGAGTTTGACTACATCAATTTCACCGGCATGGCGTATGTCGGGCGCGACGTGCATTTGGTCAGAAGCAGCGACGCCGTGATTACGATTGGCGGGCGCATGGGCAGTCTGCACGAGTTCTCCACCGCGCTGGAAAGCCGCAAGGTTTGTGGCGTGCTCCTCGGCTCCGGCGGACTGGCGGATTACATTCCGGTGTTGTTGCAAAACGTGGTCGCGCCAAACATGGAAAACATTGTGTATGACGCCAGCCCCGAAAAATTGGTGAAAAAAGTGATTGCCCGATTGGATGAAATATATAAAGATTTTGAAGATGATGGAACGGACTCGCATGTGGCGCAAAAACGCTTCGGTAATGGATAAGCTGGTGCCGTTTGCGTGGGGCTTTTTGGCATACGCGCTCCTCAGTTGTCTGACGTTTTATGCCAGCGGGCACCTAATTCACATCAGCATGATTTGGAACCTGTTTTTGGCGTTTTTGCCGCTAATATTCTCCAGCTTGCTGGGTTGCAAGCTCCACAAAGTCGCCAGAATCGCCCTGATGGTACTGTGGCTTTTATTCATACCAAACGCTTTTTATGTTCTTACTGATTTCATCCATATCTCCGATTTGTCATATTACGTGGGGGGCTATTACGATTTCAAAAACGTAGACTACGCCAAAGACGCGGTGGTCTATCTGGAGCTCATCAACATCACCATCGGCTATTTGCTCGCACTCGCAATGGGGCTAACCTCCTTCAAGAACATCCACCAAAAGTTCCTTGCCAAACACCACTCCGTCGTTCTTATAATATTCCTCCTCATCGGCTATGCAATGTACATCGGGCGTTTCCTTCGGCTCAACTCTTGGGACATTTTCTCACCGCTCAAACTGTGGGAGCGCGTTGCCGCCAGCTGCAACTGGTTCGGACTGGTCATGACTCTGCTCTTTGCGGGCTATGTCGCGGCGGTGTATGGCGGCTTCCGTTGGTTGGCTAGGTTGAAAAAATAATTTCGTCTGACTCTTGTGGAGTGGGAATGAGCCTTGCCGAAGTTTTTTTGCGGATTTGTTAAAAATTGAAAAAACACCCCTGTTTAAAAAATAAAGACAGGGGTGAGTGTGTAATTTGGCTTAATCAGAACCACCGTCGCCACTTTCAAGCTTGCCGAGCTGCGCCGAGAACATCTCTCCAAGTTCGGATATGCGCTGGAGGGTTGCATGGCTGAGTTCTTTCATGCCTGGTGCTTGGGGCGAGTTTTCATGGTTATAATCCACCATGCCATGAATGCTTAGGCACTCATCGAAAGCTTCTTTGGTCGTGGACTCTATTTTTTCGAAGAGGGCTTTTAGAAACTTTTCGGCTTCCTCAGTCGTTATGTAGGAACCCTCGCTGGCATTGCGGATTTCAACATAAATCTGGCTAAAGTCGCCAAAGTTGGCCTGATGAATCGCTTGGTATATCGCATCAGCGTAATCAAGGCTTGAGCGCTCAAAGTGAAAGCGGGTGGCATATCTGAATATTTTAAGCAGCTCGCTGGTTTGCAACTTAAGCCATCGCTTACCTATTTTGTCGGATATCGCCTTAGTCTCAGCGACCGACTCCTCGTCAATCGGAATATTTATGGACAGAGCATACGCCTCGAGCAAAACATCAATTGACTGAACTCTGTCTTCCAAGACGTCCTTGATGATTTTGCGTTTTAAGTCAAGCGGAATGCCAGCGCCGAGAATCATATTGCTTGCTTTGATAAGTTCGCCCAAATCATCCTCTGTCTTGGCCTTAGCGTGCATATCCTTCACGATCTTGGCTCTTACACACTGGCTGTCATACTGACCGTAGGCAAGCATAGGCGGCATATATCTGCAAGCATAGGCGTATCCCTTGAATGTGCATTTACCGCTCATGGCAAATTTAGTCCATGCGAAAGCACCAAGCCAGTCGGAGTCGATAATATCGCCATAGCTGAGGTGATCATCGGAACCTGCTGTTTCGAAATCGAGCTGCCCGATTTTGCTGACGAGTAGTCTCAGTGTGGGAAGTAGCTCTCGGTATTCTGCCATTGAAAAACTATTTGACTCATTATCTTCCGGCTGTTTTGCGTGGTAGCTTGGCGTTTTGAGCACGTCATTTTCAAAAAAGGTCACTGCTGGCTTAAAGCGTTGTTTAATAGTTCGATAAGCTTCGAGACCCAGATAACCATTGTCATTTACCGCCTCCATTATTTTTCCCAACACGAAATGCGCATCTTCCAGCGTTATGGTGCACGGGAGAGTTTCCAAGAGATCGCTGAACTGCTCCGCCCTCTCCATCATTTCTCGCAACGCTGCAGCTTTATTATCATCGCAAAACAGAGTGTGATTATGGGCGATGCGGTAATGTTGAAAAGTTTGCGCTTTTTTTAGCAGCGCTTCATCAAGGAACTTCTGGAGCAGTGTGTCATCCTTGTTCTCCTCTTTGAACTGAGGAGTATACGCCGATGCGATGATGTCCTCAAACTGGGGGTCATCCTTTGCGGTGATTTCTTGCAGTAGCTTTTCAAAGTCTCTGCCGCTTTTGGGGCGTTTGGTCGTGCCGGTCGTCCTGGTCGTCTTGGCCATTTTTCTATCTCCTTTCGACAAACGAACAAAAAATTAAGCCTAATTTTTAATGTGCGTGCCCTTTATCCTTTACGCATCATTAAACCACACTCCAAGTGGCACGCCAAGCATAACAACAAAGCCTTTCACCCGCAACAAAAAACCTAAACCGTAATCACATTAAGAAACTGTGTGGATTTTTGGATTTTTAGTTCTTTGATGTTTTTCAGGGCAAAATATTCACCTTCGGATTGAAAATCCAAGTTGGCGCCTCTTTTGAACTCAAATATCTTGCTGGTGGTGGTTTTTCCCGACATTTGTCCGAAAAAGGATTTCGTCACAAATAAAATCAGGCGGGGCAACTTGGACAAGTTTTGGGTCGTGATTTTGAAAGTTTCGCTGGCATAATAATCGCACTTGGTGCGCAAAATGCCACCGGCGCGTCGCCCGTTCATCACGATGATGTCCGATTGATTTTTGAAGAAGCGGCGTTTTTGGAAATAAAACTTGATCAATATCAACAGGCTATAAATCAAGTTGATTTTGCTGTTTTTGACGTGGTGGCGCACGTGAGGTTTTTCAAACTCCAAAGTGGATTTGGCAAGTAGCCCCAGCGTGGCATACAAAATTGCGAACCGAAAATGCTGTTGGTCGGCAATAATATCCAAAGGATAAAGCTTGACCGTTTTCGTGGCGCGCGACAGTTGTAGTGCGCTGGTCTTTTTGCCCGTGAAGCTCCTCGCCAAATCATTGAAATTGCCAAACCCCAGATAGCCGATGACAATCTGCGGTTTTTTGGAAGCCAAAATCGCGTTGGAGGCAATCGCCGCCGTTCCGTCACCTCCGGCAGAAATTACCACATCATCCTCGCGGAGCAACCGCGCAATTTTCGCCACATTGTCATCAAAATTAGTGGGCAAAATCTGATATTCCACCAAATCGGCATATTTTTTTCTGAGTGGTCCAAGCACCACCCGCTCCACGTCTTTAGATTTTGAACTTTTGGGGTTATAAACCACTAAAACTCGTTTCATCTTTCAACTATAACACAAAAATTACGTGCTCTTCATTGACTTTTAAATTACTTTGTGATATAATTAGGAGATAGGGTATTGTCCTTTTATTTTTTATTTGTCCGGAGAGGTTTTTACGTTTTTTAAAGACTTGGGAGGAAACATCCATGAAAAAAGCAACCCCTTTCAATGGTGTGGAGGTTGAATATCAAGAGTTCGACTTTTCACGCATAATTAACGACTCCGCGTCGAAGTTCTTTGTGGCGTATGACGCAAAAAACAACGTTGTCACGGTCGACAGGGAGGCGCCGCAACGCTACAAAGAATTGGCGGCGTTGCACGAGGAAATCTGTATGGGGCACTTGCATCAGGATTTCTATGCTCCGAGCTGTGAGGAACAGCCGGACAGGTGCCTCCAAACAGAGTACGCCATTTTGTCACCTCTCAAATATATTGAGAGAGTTGACTATTTAAGGAGACGGATTGCCATGTTCGAACTGCTTGTCAAAAAGGAGTTCGACCAATGCGAAAAAGAGAACTTTAAAGAAATTATTAGGCGGCTCAACGACGCGCTCCAACTTGAAGAACAACTCGGAGACGGCAGATAAGAAAAGGACGCGTAGCTTAAAAAGGCTCCGACACAACGTCGGGGTCTTTTCCGTGTCACTGGTTCTCCACTCGACCCCTGTTTTTCAGCGCGGGCGCGGACAGCGAGCTCGCCTGACTAATACCACTTATGCTTCACCCAAAACTCGTACGCCTGTCGATAGCCGCCATAGCGGTCGCTGACGTATTGATATTGCCACTTCAAAGCCACCACCGGATCGCTCCAGTTGGCGCCCAATTTCGAACAAGGCAGGGCTTGCACCAAGCCACAGGCACCGCTGGTTTTGTTCACGGCGTCCGGCCGCCACGTACTTTCTTTGGTCACGATGTAGTCCACATAGCCCCAATCTTCCTCCGGAATGCCGGCGGCTTTCAGCCAGTTGGTTTTTTCGGCAGAGCTGGCGTATTTCGGCCCCAAACTTTTCATGCCCACTACCACTTTTTGGCTTTTCGGCTGCCTCGTCACAATTTCGTTGATTTTGCGCCGCCCCACTTCTTTGCCGTTGACCATTTCGACTTCATAAGAAACTGTTTTGGCGCCGTTTTCACCCAGCTCTTGCACTTCTTCATAACCCTTGTCGCGATCGTAATCCAAGATTTTCTCAACTTTAAACTCAATCGTTTCAGTTTCAGTTACGACTTCTGTGCCGTTGCGCCAAATCTCCACCGTGTCACCATCGCTCAAGAGGTCATCGCGAAAAATAATCGAGTCGGCATCCGCGAGCTCCACTCCCTGTTCCTCAAACAAATCGTTTACCGTTCGAGCTTGAGTTTGGAGGGTGAGTTTAGCGCCATAATACGAAAATTGAATATTTTTGGCGCGCGTGATGGACAGCTCCAGCGACCCGCCATTTTGCGCTACATCGTCGGAGTGCATAAACGCCACGATGTCCCGCTCTGACAATGTCAGTCCCGCGTCTTTGATAATCTCCGTTGCTGAGCTGCTAGCGGACATGATTTTGATTCTTTCGCCACCGTCGGAGATAATCACCGGTCGAGCGCGATAAATATTGATATAAAACTGCCCAGCCTCAATTTTTTCGGCAAGGCTCGGCTCTACACTGTCGCTGCTGTCCAAATCAATGCCCGCCAAGCTCAACGCCTCGCCCACCGTGCCCGCCGACGAGCGGATAATCCGTTTCTCGCCTCTGTCAAAAATCGTGATTAAACTTTCGCCCGCACTGGCTCCGCCGGTAATCTCCGCTTGGGCAAAACTGCTCCTTGAAGCTATCGCCAACACGAACAACGCCAAGATACCGACGCCAAACCAAAGTTCTCCACCTCTTCTTACTCGCATAAGCTGTATTATAGCAGAAATATTTATAAAAAATGATGTAAAAATTACATTTTTTGCAAAAAACATAATCGTTATGTTATGATTAATATAATTAGTAAAGCGAGGAAAACCAATGAATAAAGATTCTTTAAACCAACCATCACCTACGCCGGCAACAGGTGCCGACCCAAATGCTCCGAGCACTCCAGTCGCTCCGGCGGCAGCCCCGCCCGCTACTCCACCCAACGCGGCAACGCCGTCTGGCACTATTAATCCTGTCGCACCGACACCCGCTCCAGAGGTGCCGGTTGGAGTGCCGACCCAAGTCGTGCAACAACCCGCAACTCAGCCAGCCCCTCAATCCGTCCCAGTTGCGACGGTGCCCGCCGACCAACCCAAAAAATCCAAAAAAGGCTTAATTATCGGCTTAATCATCGGTGCTGTAGTCTTGATTGGTGGAGGCGTGACGGCTTGCGTGTTGCTTTTGAACGACAAAGGACCCAAAGAGGATGATTACCGCAAAGCTTACACCACCGTTGTGGACTTCTCGAAAAAGCAAGCCAACTTGGAAAAACTCTCCCTTGACGCTATCAGCGAAGTTGAATACACCGAAGACCCCACCAGTGTTGACGAATATTCCGAGCAGTTCAGTTTGTATGTGTCCAATTTCCGCACGATGATGAATAACATTGAGGCTACTGGAGTCTTGGAAGACGAGGTGTTGAAAGAGAAATATGACAGACTGAAAACCATTTCCGATAAGGTTTTGCCGGCTTTTGAGAGCTTTATGCCAGAACTCAGTAACTTTATGCAGTTTTATAAAGCATTTAGCTCCAACTTGGCGCCAATGTTGATTGACGAAGAAACGCTGATGAGCGGTGCGCTCACTGAAAAATTGCTTGATGAGACATTTTCCCCCATCATTGGTTCCAGCAGTCCCGCCATTAAGCAATTCGCTGAAGACATGCATGCATTTCTCAAAGAAATGGCTAGGCTGATAGACGGTTATAACAACGGAACTATCGCGCAAGACCAACTTCAAACCGAGATTATAACCTTAAACAGTGATATTATGACCTATACTGCAAAACTAGCCAGCATGTTCACTGTCGAAACATTGATGGGTATCACAGAGGCAGAGCTGGAAGAGTTTGACGCCGCCACCCTTGACTTCACCACCGAACTCTACAGCCGCTTCTCTGCTGACGACACCATTGAACTACCGAAAAACATTGAGATTTTGGGCGAGAAAAGCTAATTAAGGAGGGCAGATGGGGCAAGACAATTTTGGCATGGTAACCAACGACAACCGGAAGCGTGCTAAGCCCCTGACGCTTGGGCTAATCATCGGCGCCGGTTTGTGCCTGCTTGCGATTGGCGTTCTGGCGGCGTGGGTGCTGGTCGCGAATCTGAAACCCACCCCCGCCACCGAAATGTCCAAAGCCGACCAAGAAAAACTCTGTTTCAACCCAGACCTCGCCCCTACCGCCCTTGCCCAAACTTTCCGCAAAGTAATACTCCGGTTTGGGGCGTGTTATGAAGATGTCATTCCGGATGGAGAACTGCGCTATCAACTGCCCGAATACGGCTTTTTTGTGACCATCCCCAGCGCCTACACTTTACGCGCTGCCCAAACTGAGGGCGTCAGCGGTCAAATTGAGCAAGCGTTCAAAGACGAAGGTTTTGCCGTCACCAGATACACTGCCGAAGAATACCCCTCCGGCGAAGAATTGGTTAATTTTGCGTCAGGCGACACGGTCTGCGACTATTGGGCGAAAGAAGACGGCTATTACACCATCGACTGCGCCGAAAAAGCCGGACTGGCGGAAGCTTCCACGCAGTTGAAACTGTTCCATGAACTCCAACCGGCCAAAATCTACCAAAAACTGGAAACCACCAGCGTTCAAACCGACAATCGAGTTTACGAAAACGCCATTTTATACAACAACGGCAACGATTATCAAGTCTTTTTCGCGCGGGGTGGCAACTGGGAGTTCGTGCTGTCCGACACCAGTCGTGTCAAGAACCTGATTAACTGCCCGCCGAATGGGAGAGCGTTTTTTGACAAGATGTGGGTGATAAGCGCCAAAGAAAGTGGCGCCTATTGCACGACTGACACCGGCGAGGTAATGGATTTGAACGATTTCTGGGACAAGTTTCGCAGATAAATCGTGACTTTTCCACAAGTAGCGCGTGTTTGACCGCCATTGGTGGCGGTTCGCCGTCATTCTGGTTGGCGTAATACTCTTGTTGGCATGTTCTTCTTGCCGGACTTGTTGCACAACCGCCCACATTCACAGGTGCAAAACCGTGCCATCCGGTCCAACCTGCAGCAGGTCGGCTCTTCGCTTCAATCTGTCGTCACAGATTGAAGAGCCTTGTGAAGTGGGGAGTACGCAACAAAAACCACTGAAATTAAAAACCTTGCAGCAGAACAACAACTTGTATTTAACCAGATTCTTTGCTATGCTTGATATCAGAAAAGTTGGAGGGAACATGCCAGTTATTGCGCAAGTTGTAATTTGTTCGTTGGTCGGAGGTGTGTTGTCTTTGGTCGGAGGGTTGGTGCTTGCGATGAGCAATCACCGCGCGCGGCTAGCGGAATATGCCACAGCGTTTGCGGCGGGGGCTCTGCTCACAGCGGCGTTTTTGGATTTGCTGCCAGAGGCTCTTGAGAAGGAGGCGGATGTGCGGCTGGTTTTGATGAGCGCGTTTCTGGGGTTGATACTCTTTTTCATATTGGAGGGCGCGCTCAAATGGTTCCATAGCCACAAAACCAGCACCCGTAAGCCCGCGAAAGGTGTTGCTCCGATGGTTCCAATGATTATTATCGGTGATACGATTCATAATTTTATTGACGGCGTGGCAATTGCGTCGGGGTTTTTGATTTCTCCGCTCAGCGGTATTGTGGTGACGCTGGCGGTCACGGCGCACGAGGTGCCGCAAGAAATTGGCGATTTTGGCGTGATGTTAAACAGCGGCATGAAACGCCGCAAGGTGATTATGGTGAACGCCGCAAGCGCACTGGCGACCACAGTTTCAGCGGTGGTGTTTTATATGATTGGCGAGGCGGCGGAGATTTCTTTTGCGCCGTTGCTCGGACTGGTTGCGGGATTTTTCATTTATATTGCCCTGAGCGACATCATCCCCACCATCCACCGCGAAAAAAACAAATTGGTGGCTTTCAAAAAATCTTTGGTGCTCTTGACGGGGGTGCTATTGGTGGGGGTGGCGGTGGTGACTTTGCATGACGTAGCGCATAAGCACGGCGGACACCGTCATATCGAAAGCGAAGTCTGCGATGGCGAACATAACCACGAGCATGACGAAAGTGGATTGGGTTCTGGGATAGACCCAGAATGACCACTAGCGTCATTCCGGACTGGTTCCAACATCCAATCATTTAACTTCTGGGGCGAACTTGGAATGACTGCGGGGGAGTGATGTTAATGAAGAGCTACCAACCCCCACTTCACAGGGCTCTTCAATCTGTGACGACAGATTGAAGCGAAGAACCGACTGCCACAGGTTGGACCGGATGGCACGGTTCTGTACCTGTGAAGGTGGGTGGTTGTGCAACAAGACCGACAAGGGAAGCACACCAACAAGAGCATTAGAGTAATAAAACCGGCAGGAGAACTACACCAACAAGACCGGCAAATAGAATAAACCCAACAAAGGTGATTATCCAACAAAACCTTTGCAACCCGGTCACGCTACATTGATCTCCTCTGTTTATCGAAAAACCGGCTTTAGTTGCGGAATTGTTGTAATTTTTACAACAATTCCAAACCTAAACTAGACATTAATTAAGCTTTATGGTAGAATATGAACAGCTGACTGTGAGGCGGGACACATTGTACATTTAAATGGTTGCTGATGATGAGGGGAGGCGGAAAAATGTTCAAGAAATACACGAAAGAAATCTTAATTGAGCAGCTACGCAAGAAGGCTGAGGAGTTGGGTCGGACTCCGACAAGAAAAGATTTGGGTCAAGGAGTGGCGGCTCAACAGACGTACGTGGACTATTTTGGTACTTATGGTGCGGCGCTCCGGGCAGCGGGACTTGTGCCGCACCACAAAACTATTCCTGAGTTGCAAGAGCAATTAAGGAAGAAATGTCAAGAGCTCGGCAGGCCGCCGCGGCGTCGCGATATCAGAAATGATGCGAACATGGTCGGCCCGCACGTTTTTGAGCATCGTTTTGGCTCCATTGCTGAGGCCTTGAAGTCCATAGGTGAGGACGAATGTCCAAAATACCAGCGGTGGTCAAAGAAGGAGTTGATTGAAATGCTCCAAAAGAAGGCCATTGCCATTGGAAAAACCCCGACAACGGTTGATATAAACCGCGATAGGGCGATGCCGCGCGTTAACACATTCGCCAGATATTTTGGCTCCCACAACCAAGCGTTGGCGGCGGCTGGACTCAAACCCAACAAGACCAAGCGTCGTTAGGCAACCACTAAAAGCTAGCGTTTTTCACGCTGGCTTTTTTGGCTACCGCAACATGCAGCGAACCGCCATAGCGGCTGATGCGATAGCGACGTCGCTAACGGGGTTGACGCTGCCCGTCGTATAGTATAGGCTACGACTGTGGGTGCCATTGTGTATATTAGAAGATAAGTAGTAAGCATAGGAGCCTACACCGTTTAATGTAGGGCCAGAAGAGCCAATATAAGTATATCCAACGTAAAGGCCTCTCCACTCATCGATATTGTTCACATCATCTCCCTTGCCCCATCCAAGCGCACTATGCAAGTGACTATACTCCGTCACGCCAGACAATATATGAGTGGGTAGTTTCCATCCCTTGGGGCAAATTGAATTCGGGGCATTTCCGGTGTTAAAATTCCCCGATCCGAGCGTAGCTATACCCCACCTATAATGATAGCCGCACCGATTGAAATAAACACTAACGTCCAAATTGGCACAATAACCTTGACTGTTCGGATCTCCGGCTGGTGCTCCGAGCGCATAAGTATCGTTAGTTCCACTGCCCATGTCTGTCATAGTCCTTTCTAAAGTTATGTTTGCAATTGCAAGATTATCCACCATCCAGCATTGGCTTGCCCCATCAACAATAAACTTCCGCACATGATACTTCTTCCAATCCCTTCCGTCCACCATCACAATCATCTCTTTGTCTTGCAACCCAAAAGCGCAATCATTTTTCGTAAAATTCTGCATTAACGCTTCTTGGTTTATCCTATACATATTGTATTCTATCTTTATGTGGTAGGTATCGACCACTACTTCAGGTGGTATCGTAAAATCTACATAAAAAGTCAGCTTTTTTCCATCCGGTGCCACTCCGCTTGTATCATCATAAATCGGCAGTTCATCCCCATTAGTGAGTAGTGGGCATGAAGTTTCACTTGGACATCTTGCTGAGTCGTCTGAATACATCCTCACATAATCCGTCGCTAGTGGAGCTTCGCCCACCCCCAAGCTTGCTAATTTTGCTGTAATAAAATAGCCGTCAGTCACGCCAGGGTCGGTTATGGTCAGCTCTGAAGTTTGATGAACGTACTGTTTGTTGTAATCTTGCATCCGTTCCACATTTATTATTTCTTCTGTGATGTGGATTACGTCTCCTTCCTGTGCCCAGCTTTTCTCACCTTGCAACTGATTTATATATCCAGCGATAAATGCCACTCCGAAAGATAGCACCAATAATCCTAAACTAGCTCCTGCTACTTCAATAACCTTTTTCCTATTGCTAATTATTTTCATATATCTCTCCCATTATTATTTAATTGTTTACTTATAAATTAGGTGTTAACGTAATTACTATATTTCCTCCATATTCACAAGCACTATTTTCCATGCTCGGAAACACACCGACATAGATATAGTTGTCTGTCGGGGTGCTGCTCGCTATCCCACTGTTGGCAACGTTTTGCCCCTGAACTCCCGAAATTGGACTCCACGTTTCTGGTGGTGTTCCGGCTGAAAAATTTGCGCCTACCCCCCATCTCCCACTCTCCATATCTCCGCTACTACTTAGAGTAGCTATAAACTTGCTGGGGTTGTCTTTGCAGATAAGATTTGTTTCATCTGTTGATAATGCCAAATTGTAGCCCGAACTGGGATGGCTCACTCTTGCGGTAACGTAGTCGAAGTTGAGCCGCCCCACCTGAGCGGGGATTTCGACATTATCAGACAACAGCTCTAATGCAAAATAGGTTGAAACATGAATTGCGTATTTCTGCCAACTAGTGCCCGCCAGCACCATTGGGTGGTAGGTGCCAAAAGAGCTAATGTATGGCTCAATAGTAACCCGATAATGTTCTATCCCGCCCCCATGTGAACTTAAATCTGGCGCAATATAAGTCCATATATACTCAGAAGCAGTTACATTATATTTTTGGACGACACTTATTTGTGAGTTGAGATTTGGTGCCTCATATTGGCACTGATAGCTTGCGTCTAATGCGCAATCATAAGCGAGAGCGTCCTTTGTGTACGTAAGGGCTGTTCCTATAATAGACATAATAACTGCCAGTTTAACTATTACTTCCATATGGATTATTATACCATTAAAGCTTATATAAATGTCAAGGATGTTTTATGCATTTTTATTAGTACCAAAAAAATAAAACCATACTTTTGGCTGGTTAAGACCATAACATACTTCAAATACCGCTGAAATCTTTATGCGATAAAAGCTGCCAATATGTGAAAAACATCATTGTTACAAAAATATTGCTTTTTTTGGTTACATTTTTGAAAAAGTGTGATATAATAGGGAGTGTTCAGAGGTTGTGTTCATAAAAGGGTTTTTCCGTATATGCACAAAAGGTCGATCTGAAAGAAAGTATATAAGGAAAAATATGGAAGCAACAAATCTTTTTGTCGGTAGTCTCTCTTGGGACACTACTGATGACAGTCTTAAGGCTTTTTTTGAGAGTATTGGCGCTGTCAAAAGCGCGCGGGTCATTACCGACCGCGACACTCGCAAAAGCAAGGGCTTTGGTTTTGTGGAATTCGAAGACGAAGCCAACAACCAAAAAGCCATTGACGAGCTGAACGGCAAAGAACTTGATGGTCGCACCATCACTGTATCTTTGGCGCGCCCGAAAGTGGCGCGCCCGAAAGCGGCATAGGCTGACAAGAAAAACAGGCTTTTCGTCATGAGGGGCTTGTTTTTTGTTGGTTTTTATTCGATAATTGTACACGATGAGTGAGTTCTCAGCAAAAAATGATTTGGCAGAAATTAAAGCGCGGCGAACAGAGGCTGGTTTTGATGCGCACGAGCGGCTTGATGAGTTGAAACAGAATATTGCAGTCAGTCGCGAGGTTTTTGCGGACGCTTTCAATGAGATTACGGACGTGATTTCGAACGATGACCAAGTATCGCGCAAAGAGCTTTTGGAAATTGTTGAAAAATATGCTAAGAGCATGGATAAAGATACAGAAATGTTGTTTTATGAAGGCATTGCGGAATATATGAATGTCCGTCGGAGTTTGAAGACCCATTTGGCAAAGGTGGGCAAGAAAGGCGTGTTGAAAGAAATTGCTGTCGATTATCTGGCAGATCCGCCGGATGACGATACAATGACGAGGATTGATGACGTGTTGAAAGAGGTTGCAAAACACGCGGATATTGAAATTGGTCCTGTGAATTATAACATTTTTATTACTCCAAAGGATGCAGAAAAGTTGGTTCCACCTGAGGAGAACGCTAATGATTGGCGGGGCATCAGTGGACAATCGTCAATCAGTTGGGGCTTTCCGTGTTCACTGATTTTTAACGGAGGAGAAGAGAGGCACTCAACAGAAAGTTTATTATTGCGGGCAGTATTTGGCGAGCGACTACAGCTGACTCCAGAAGCACAGAAAACCGTTGAGCATGAGAACCGGCACCAAATTGACGCTTTTGTGGAGCATCTTTTACGTCAAGACTCCGATTCAACCGATATATATGCCACCATTTCGAGCTATGCAAAAAGAAGACGGCGGCTGGCGGAGTTCGGTGCGCCGAATATTATCCTTGAAAATGAAGATAAAAGGTTGTTGCAGCGTATCCAGACAATCAGCGGGATGGAAGACATTGGCAGTTTGCAGGAAGTGCCAGAAAGCTTTTGGCAAAAAGTTGACACAGAGAATACAAAACGGATTTTAAACAGAGCGCTGGAAGATATGAAGACGGAGGTGGTGGCATTTTTGTTGAACGGTTACGACAGACAGCAGATTAAAAATACTTTGGAGAAGAGATATTTACCCAAGCATCTTTTTGGCGCTGATGATAATGACGCAAAAACTATAACTGAAAACTGGCAAAAGGGCGTTGACAAGGCGTTTGAAGTAGTTGAGCAACTTGAGGGATTGGGCTACACCACAAAACAGGTGTTGGCTATGCTGTCACCGATGAAATTGTCGCAGTGGTCGGGCGTGGCGCGCCGACAAAAGGTCGCCAAAGGATTGGGGCGCACCAGTGTTAGGTCGTCTGGGGGCGTGGAGTAAAAATGTGAAAAATCTCCCACAAAAGCCATAATTGTGCTACAATAAGCTCATGGATAACTTTAAAATTAAATCAATCAGGGCAAGACAAATATTGGATTCACGGGGCAACCCGACGGTGGAGGCGGACGTCATTTTGGCGGGCGGTGGTTTTGGGCGGGCGGTGGTGCCGAGCGGCGCGTCGACTGGTTCGGGTGAGGCTTTGGAGTTGCGTGACGGTGGTGCGGCTTATGGCGGGAAGGGTGTGTTGTTGGCGGTGGACAACGCCAATTCCAAGATTGCTCAATTTTTGGTGGGCGCGGATGCCCACGACCAAGCTGGTGTTGACAAGGCCATGCTCCAGTTGGACGGCACTGAGAACAAATCTAATTTGGGGGCGAACGCGATTTTGGCAGTGTCGTTGGCGAGTGCCAAAGCAGTGGCGAGTGTCAAAAAAATCCCGTTTTATAAATACATCCAAGAAATATCCGGCACGGCGCCGCACGAAATGAGTTTGCCGATGCCGATGATGAATGTGATGAACGGGGGTGAGCACGCGGATTGGGCGACGGATTTTCAGGAATATATGATTATGCCTTTGTCTGCGGAAACTATGTCGGACGCGGTGCGCATGGGGGCGGAGGTGTTTCACGCATTGAAAAAGGTGTTGCAAGAGCAAGGTTATGCTACGACGGTGGGGGACGAGGGCGGTTATGCGCCAAAAGTCAAGGGCGGCAACAACGAGCCTTTGGAGCGGATTAAGCAGGCGATTTTGGCGGCGGGGTATCAGCTCGGAAAAGATGTTTCCCTTGCGATGGACGTGGCAGCCAGCGAGTTTTTTGATGGTGAAAAATATACTTTGAAGACCAACGGCGAGGTCAAAAGCTCGGATGATATGATAAATTGGTATCAGTGGATACTGGATAATTTTCCGGTGGTGTCGATTGAGGACGGACTGGCGGAAAATGATTGGTGGGGGTGGCAAAACCTCAACGCGCGACTGGGCGACAAATTGCAGCTGGTGGGGGATGACTTGTTGGTGACGAATGTGCAACTGTTGCAAAAGGCGATTGATGAAAAGGCTTGCAATGCGATTTTGATCAAGCCTAACCAGATTGGCACTTTGAGCGAAACGATTGACGCAGTGCGGTTGGCGAAGCAAAACAATTTCCGCACGGTAATCAGCCACCGCTCCGGCGAAACTGAAGACACCACAATTGCACATCTTGCGGTGGGGCTGGGCTCTGGCGAAATCAAGACGGGGTCGCTGTCGCGTTCGGACAGAATCGCTAAATATAACGAGTTGTTGCGCATTGCGGAAGCGGATCCAAAATTGAAATTGGCGCGGCCGTTTGTTTCTTAAAGAAGGTGTGATATAATTTGAAGAACATGAAAAATATTATTGAGGCAAAACATCTCGGCATCAGTTTTGGCGACAAAAACGTCATTGAGGATTTATCGTTTGAGGTGAGAAAAGGCGAAATCTTCGGGTTTCTGGGCTCGAATGGTTCGGGCAAAACCACCACTATTCGGGCGCTGTTGGGGTTATATCAGCCAAGCAGGGGTAGTATTTTGATTAACGGCAAGATTTTTGCGGCGGGAGCGGAGCCGGTGGGGTATCTGCCGGAGGAGCGGGGGCTGTATAAAAAGGAAACAGTGCTGGATGTGATGGTGTATTTTGGGCGGCTGAAAGGGATGGATAACCCGCTGAAATGGTCGCTGGACTACTTGAACCGCGTGGGGCTGTCGGACAAGCCGAAGGAGAGAATTGACCATTTGTCTTCCGGACAACAACAAAAGGTGCAGCTTGGCATTACGATTATGAACAATCCGGAGTTGCTGATTTTGGATGAGCCGACCAAAGGCTTTGATCCGGTGAACCGCAAACTGTTGATGGATATTATTGACGAGCGGCACCGCGCTGGCGCCACGATTATTTTGATTACGCATTACATGGACGAGGTGGAACGGCTGTGCGATCGCGCGCTGCTTTTGAAAGACGGTGTGGCGAAGGTGTATGGCACAATTGCCGCCATCAAAAAGCAGTTTGGCGGGCAGTCACTGGATGAGATTTTTGTTAAGATTTATGGGAGTGAAGATGCTTAAGGAAGTTATAAGATTTGAAGTAGTGCGCAGTTTGAAGAAACCATCGTTTTGGGTGGCGGCGATTTTGTTGCCGGTGCTTTTGATTGGTTATATTCTCTTTGCGGGGTTTTCAGGCATGAACGCAGAGGAAATGCTATCGCAAAATAGTAATCTTGATGACAAGCAGGTGAGCTTGATGGACGAAAGCAAGCTGATTAGCGCTAGTGTTTTGGAAAATGTGGCAACGATTGAGGACAAGGCGCAAGGTGTGGAAAATGTGAAAACCGGCACAATGGATGTGTTTTATTTTGTGCCAAGTGATTTGAAACAGCCAATTGAGGTTTACAGCCGTGATGGTGCGGGGTCGATTTTGACGGATTACAAGAGCAAGGTTGATGAGTGGCTGAAAGTGTCGGTGTTGGGCGAGTTGACAGAGGAGCAGGCGGCGGTGATGGTCGGTAGTTACCAAGTGAACGATATCAAGTTCAACGACAGTGGCGCCGAAAGTGACGAACTGAGCCAGATGATTGCGCCACTTGTGGGGTTGGTGGTGTTTTATGTTTTAATTTGTATTTTTGGCAATCGCTTGACCACATCGACCGTTGAAGAAAAAGAAAATCGTATCACGGAAATGCTGTTGACCTCCATTTCCGCCAAGACGCTGATTATCGGCAAGATAGTTTCGTTGATTTTGCTGGGCTTTTTGCAGGTGATGATTCTGGTCGTCCCCATCCTCCTGATTTTCCTGTTCGCGCGCGGGCACAGTATCGCCGGAATTGATTTGTCAACGCTCATACCAAATGTTGAACTGAACCCACTGGTTGTGATTGTCAGTATTTTACTCTTGCTCCTTAGCTATTTGCTGTTTGTGGGGCTGGGCGTCTTCGTTGGCACTCTGGTGCCGACCGCCAAAGAGGCCAGCAGTTATGTTAGCGTCATGATGATTTTGGTCATCATGCCGATGTTTTTCATAAGCTCATTCCTCTCCACCACCCCCACCACTGTCACTTATGTTCTGACATTCTTCCCCACTTCAGCACCCATTTCGCTGTTTTTACGTTTCGCTTTTGGCACTTTGCAATGGTGGGAAATGGCGCTGGGGCTACTGATTGTTGCCGTTTTCGCCGCCCTAATCATCCGCCAAGCCATCAGGGTCTTCCAATTTGGCGCAGTGGAGCTGACTTCCAAAATCAATCTGAAGGACGCTTTCTTCCGGAAATAGCGGGGGTCAGTTTCATTTTTCAAGGTTCGGTCACGGGGTTGTTTTCGAGATGAAGGGGCTCTTAAGTTCTTTGAGTAGCTCTTTGATTAGTTTTTAGCGCCGTCGTGATTTTTACTTCCGGTCTTTTCTATGGCTTTTCGTTCCCCCAACTGCTTTTTATACAACTTCACGCCTTGCGTTGCCGCCATCTGCTCGGCAATCTGCTTGCTGGAACCTTGCCCGCTACCCACGATTTTGTTGCCGACGAATGCGCCGACCGTGAACAATTTGTCGTGGTCAGGGCCCTCTTCTTTCAACACCTTGTAATTTGGCGTTTGACCATCAAGCTTTTGCGACAGCTCTTGCAAATGCGACTTGGGGTCGCGCCAACTTTCAGAGTCCAAAATAGCCTGAAACTTCACTAGGATATTCTCCTCAATAAACTTGCGCGCCGCTTCATAGCCCTGATCCAAATAAATCGCGCCAATCAGCGCCTCAAAAGCATCCGCAATAATGGTCTGGCGCGCCCGCTCCGAACCGTTGCGCTCGCCTTTGCTCATGCGAATCAGTGGCGGATAACCCAACTTCTCGCCCGCCTCGCCAATCGACTCGGTGCGCACCAACGCTGCCCGCCACGCTGTCAACACCCCCTCTGGGTTCTTGTAGTTCCTGAACAAAAAATCGGTCACCGCCAGTTCCAAAACCGCGTCGCCCAAAAACTCCAACCGTTCGTTATGTTCTCCTGCCGACGCCTTGTGCTCGTTGACATAACTGCGGTGGGTGAGCGCTGTCACCAACAAATTGATGTCCGAAAACGCGAACCCCAGCTTTTCTTTTGCAAAATCCAAAAACCCGTCCAATTGATCCTTATTCATCTGTTTCCTTTCTTAATTCTGCTCTTTGCCAACAGCAAAAGCTTGCTAATATCATCATATTCAATTTTGTCAAGTGCTTCCTTGAACCCAAACCACCGAATCCCATTCATCCATCCCTCCTTTTGCAGCCCCTCATGACTATCCAAAGCTTTCATCAGATAAACTTGCGTGGTCATCAGCACCAACCTGTCCTGTCGCCGATATTTGAACTCCACTTTGCCCAACCACGACAGAATCTGTACATTTTTCAACCCAGTTTCCTCCGCAATCTCGCGCACCGCCGTTTCTTTGGGGCTTTCGCCGGATTCAATGTGTCCTTTTGGTATCGTCCAACGATATTTGGCGTCCTGAATCAGCAAAAACTCCGTTTCTCCGCCCTTAATCCGAAAGATTATCCCGCCAGCGGTTGGCTCGCGCACAATCTTTTTGATCAAGGGGTTTCTGGGTAAAAACTTCCGAAACTTACTGAAGCGGTTGCTCTTCGGTTTGTTCGGGTTTTGCTCCCTCTCCTGCTTTGGATTCTGGTTCTGATTTTGATGTTTTTTCTCCACTTTCCCCCTGTCCAGCCGGATCTATCAACGTTCGATAAGCCGTGCCCAACACGCCGTTCACAAATCTGCTAGAATTATCAGAACCGAACATTTTTGCAAGCTCCACTGCCTCATTGATGGCGACTTTCGCCGGCACGTCATCTTGGCGATGCAACATCTCAAACAAACCCAATCGGAGCACGTTGCGGTCAATCGGCGAAATGGAGCTAATCGGCCACTCCGGCGCAATCGGTTGCAAAATCTCATCCAATTCCGCCGTGTGACTATCCACGCCCTCCACCAACTCGCGCACAAACTTCGCGTCCGTCACGGCCTCTTTGTATGGCACAATATTTTTCGCCATAATCTTATCCACGTCAGCCATTGGATCTTTTGACGCCTTACGCATTTCATATTCGTATAACGTTTGGATTACGATAATTCTTCCAAGATGTCGGTTTGCACCCATGTTCGATTCTTTCTGATTTATTAAATTACTTATTTTTCTTATTTCCGTCCACCTTTTTGCACTTTTTGCAACTGCAACTTGGTGTGCAAACTTTCAGATTTGGTGTCCGTTTTGCCGTTTCAAAAACTTTGACCGGCGACTTCTTATTCACCCGCTTGGCGAGGTCAAGCCGCAAATGGCTTCTCCTGAGGCCAGTTTTGCGCGGGCTGCTTTGTTTTTTCGGTTCAGGCATATTTCTCCTTTTTCTACCTCTTATTATACTAAAATATTTTTATTTTACAAGACTTATGTCTTTTTGGGGTCTTGTTGCACAACCACCTTGCAGCCTTTGTTGGTGTAATTCCCCTGCCGGGAAGCTGGCATACCCAAGAATTATTTTTCGCCCGCGAAAAACCCAACAACCACTCCTCCGCAAATCAAAGGGAAATTATGCAACAAAGCCAAGAAAACGCTTATCTTTGCTACTAACCAAAATGTATGTTACAATCACACACAGAGCCTAAATCTGCTTTTAGGAGCTCCTTGAAAATCTAAAGGTATTGATGGTCGGGCAGAGTCTTCAACCAGAACTAGAACGAGGTGGCTTGTGTCTTTTGCGTAATAAAAAGTTGTCAGCGGTCAACGGAGGTGGAAAAAATGAAAGAAGAAGCTAGGAACAGCAACAGTAGAATCAAGTTTTTTATCATGCCCTTGGTTGGGGGCCTCTCCGCGATTTTTGCGTGTTGGCTCATAGTCATCGGCATGAACGAAGTGGCAACGGCGGTGTTTGGTGCCACCGGAAGACACGTATGCGTTGCCTTTCTCATTGTGACAGGCATCGCCGCCACAGGCTGGTCATACTTACAGCACAAGCACGAGTACGGGAATGAGGACAAAGATTTAATCTTTTTCCTAATTAATGTTTTGTCGTTCTTAGTTTTGGGGTACGTTTACCTGAAGCTGATATGGCTGACCTGAATACCTCTTTCGACATAACTCGGGTTAATTTACCCGAGTTGCTTTTTTTGCAAGCGAGCCAAATCAGGCTTAAGATTAGCCGGGTCAGGGCGTGTCCCTTGCTCCCAAAATGAGCGCCTTTATTGGTCGCGTGGCTGGTCGATTTTGTTGAACAGGCGGTTTATGGCTCGCCCGCCCGCACTTTTTTCTCTTTCCTCTCTCTTTTCTTGCTTGGTTCGCTCGGCGTTGGCTTTCTGAATATCGTCATATGATGGCGCGGTGCGCTCATTGCCAACCACCATTTGTTCCACAACTCCGCTGTGGGAGGTGTCTTTCTGTGCGCCCAACTCGCGGTATTGGTTTTCCAAAACCAGAGCCACCCTGACTTGGTCCAGATCTTTGGCTTTTTCATCTTCGGGCAACTCCTCAAACGGGTCGCCATATTTTGCCGGCTCGCCCGTGCGTTGGTTGAGTTTTGGATTGCCGTTGTCATCTTTGATGACGTCGCCACGCGCCCATTCATTGCGGTCCAGCCAAGCATCGTGAATTGCCTTCCCTGCCTCAGCTTGAACCAAAACATCAGTAAAATCAAAACCTTTGCCCATAAAATGATAATCGTGCAGATAATCAGCGCCTCGTCTATAATCATAAACGCCCTTTTCGGCCAAATATTGCGATACCGTCTCAGCAGCCGCCTTGTTGTCGGCTTGCCAATGCGGTGGCAAGTCTTCGTAATCAGTATTAGCGATGTCAATCCGCTTGATAACCTCGTCAGTTTCCCCGACTTGGTCTTCGTTCACCCATTTTGTTTTGCCATCGCGGGACACTTCGACTTTCACGCGCGGTGCATAAGCGCCGTCTTCTTGCAAGCGACCTTCTCGCCAGTTGTCGTGAAACCGCGACGCCAACACCCCAACAATCAAGTCTTTGTTTTGTTCATAAGTGTCGCCCTTGCCTGATGACTCGCGATAGTTGAGATCAAGATATAACTGCTGTGGGGTCTGCTCTGATTTCTGTTCGACGACGTTTGGTTGGTCTATCTGCCAATCCGACGCATTTGGGTTTGGTGCGCCCTCTCCTTCTAGTTCGATATTTGCCACTTCCATCTCCTTTCGATTATCTTCTATTGATGAGCTTGATGAATCCATCAAAGCCCCTGGAACCATAATAGCAAAAAGCGTGCAAAAACGCAAAAAGGAGGCAAGAAGGGACGCACCCTCCACAGATGTACAAAACGTGATTATTGGCGTATAATAGATAGTGGTAATTCATATTTGAGATGGGTGGGAGATTGGAGCCAGACAATGTCATCAAAATATTCCCGCAGGGCGTTTGAAGCTGGAGGGATTTATCACGTTTTCAATCACGCAATCAGTGATAGAAAACTGTTTAATTGTGAGCGGGATTTTCGGTTTTTTATGGGGCTGATTGACCGTCATTTGAATAATAACCCTAACGAAACGAATATCAAAGGAGTGCCGTACAAAAAACTTCAAGTAAAAGTTGTGTCGTACTGCCTAATGGAAAATCATTTTCATCTTCAACTTCAAGAGTTTTCCGCGGATGGGGGTATAAGTGAATTAATGAAGATTATAGGGGCTGAATATTCTCAGTATTTGAGAAAACATTATGCTTGGCGAGGCGCTATATTCGAGGGGAGGTTTAAAACCGTAAGAGTGAAAACAGATGAACAAAATAAGCACTTAACCAGATATATTCATTGCAATCCCAGATACTTTTTGAACTACGAGTGGTCAAGCGTGAAATATTATTTGGGCAAACGCAAGTCTAGCCCAAGCTGGCTAGATGTGTCTCTTAGCGGGATGTCATTGGTTAATTATAAAATGTTTTTGACCGAGTATGATAGAAAAACTAAACATCAGGACGGTGTGGAGTTTTGTTTTTAACCGCCTTGATTGCCAACTAGCAAAAATCACGTTTTGTACATCTGTGGAGGGTGCGTCCCTTGCGTTTCTAAACTGCGAGACTGATTTTGTAGCCAAAACCGACGATTTTAAGCAGCTAGCACACTACCTGGCGATGCAAATTGCCTCTATGAACCCGCTCTATGTAGCGGCCAGCGACATCCCCGCCAGCGAAAAAAAGCGTGTCGAAAAAGAATACGCCGCCAAGCTAAAAGACGACAAAAAACCAGCCAGCGTCAAACAAAAAATCATCGCCGGCCAGGTGGAAAAACACTTCGAAGACCAAGTCCTCTTGAGCCAAAAATACATCCTAGACGACAAGCTCACGGTGGCCGACTTCATCAAAAGCTACATCGCTAAAACCGGCGAAAACATCTCGGTCAACAAATTCCGCCGCATTGAGCTGGGGGTGAACGAGTAGATTTTTAAGCTTAGATTCTTAAGTGGACTTCTTCCTTTTAATCAAAGGTGAATGAGTAGATCTTTAGCCCCAGATTCTTAAGCACAGGCCTCCTGCGCCTCCCGCACCTTGCGCCAAATTATAATTGTGCTAAAATAAAACCTATGGCTAGTCATCACGAAACACTTCAAAACCCACCAGCCGAAAGTGATGCCGAACGCTGGAATGTTTTGACCCAAATAGAGCAAAACCCGCCGCAGGGCGAGGGCTTGGTTGAGCTTGAGAACAGCTTAGTTTCGGCCCCAACCCCAGAAACGCTGGACGAACAACCCACTGAAACGCCAGACAAACAGCTTACCGAAACGCATATGCCACTTATCACCACCGCCGAAATAGAGAGAGAAACGCCAACCCCGCAAAAGCACATAGCCGAAAATTACAAACGCCTCAAAAAACGGCGAGGCGAAGCTTTTGCTAAAGCCGTCCGTGGCACCCTGAGTACTTTCGCCGACCAGCCGGACTTCGCCGAAAAAGTTTTGCAGTTGATACCAAATAAGCACGAAGCCGTAGCTACTTTGCAGGATAATTTCGACTATATCAACGTCACCATCCGAGAATTTTATGAGAAAGAAGGCGCCATACAACAAGAGGCGCCAAAAAACCCTTACGAGCTAGCTAAAAGAGCTGGCTATGAACTGGCTGGCCCATTTGATGATGCTAAGCAAATCCGTCAATATGCCTCGGACTTCCGCAAAAACGAAAAACTTTGCACTTTCAATGACGTGGAGGGGCGAATGAGCACCTATCACATTCTATGGTTGCGTCATAAAAACGCCGATGATATCCCGGCCGCCGACGAATTAACTGCCAATAATCTAACAGATGAGTGGAAACAATACCTAAAAGAAATCAATCGCTACGATCAGGCAACAGACACGTACAATCTAACCAATTTAAGCCCGAAGCGAGAAGATCCTTACGGCACCTCTTCTATGTCGGTGCAAATTGCTCGGCAGGGCACGCACGTTTCGATCAAAAACCGCTACAACCATACGGTAGGAAACCCCGATTCTACACTGGGTAATAACCTAGATAGACTAGTCGATGGATTAAGGTACGCTGTTTACGCTAAAGTCGGGCGAGAGGATTTGCGAGGGCATGAAGGCATCGGTGTTGCTGCGGGTTATATCGCCGACAATGCCGGTGGACTGCATAGGTACTATTACGAGGCCGATAATACCTACTATGGCTGGTATGAGATGATCAAAAACGGCGAGGTGACTTCTTTGCCTGAAAACGAGTATTTCTATTTAAGCCCAGAGCTTTACGTTAAAAAAAGTGGTGATGAAGTAGTCAGTCTGGATAAAAATATGTACGACTTAGATAAATTTGAGCTTACGGAGGATAAAAACGGGCATAAATTGGCTTGTTATAAGTTTGGTGAGTTAACGAGGGCTTATACTTATAGTGTAGATGAACAGGGCCAGAAGCTAGAGAATTTGAAGCTATCAGTTACACAGGCGGCAAAGGTCGGTAATATTTCGGATAATCCGGTTTTGACTTCACTATCAGTTGAGGGAAACGGGGTTGATGACATTTCGTTTAACTCAGCCTTAACCTCAATATCCATTGCCAATTCTTCGCGATTAGGCCATATTTCACATAATCCAGCTTTAACTTCTATATCGTCAATTGGTGAACTAGCACATATTAGCAGTATTTCTAATAATCCGAACTTAATTTCGTTGCCGAATCTTAAAGGTGTGGATATCAGCTATATTAGCCATAACCCATCTCTGACTTGGATAGCAGCCGAAAAGGGAACAACTATTAGCGGAGTTTTCAATAACCAAGCACTGAACTCTATATTGATCGACGAAGGAGCTAAAATTGAACGTATTGACGACAATCCAGCTTTAGTTTCTATATACGATTTTACGGGGTATTTTAATTTGATACCGGCTATGATCAACAACCCGCAACTTGAACACATACATTTTGATACTAAACGACATAATTCGCTGGTGCAGCAAATTAAGAACTTCTTTAAGCGCAAGATGCTTCTTGCTAAAAACAGGAGGTCTACCACTGATGAATAGCCAAAACTACATCAACCGCCGTGACCTACGTGAACTAGGCTACACCCAAACCGATGATATTTTCTTGCCCATTCTAGCTAAAGCCAACCAAGAAGTGGCAGTTGGTATTGATAAAGAGGCACGAATGGGAATGACCGCTAAAACTCTGCGAGAATACAAAAAATTACTAAAAAAATTTGATTTTACCTCTGACCAAGTGCAAAATTGGCTAAAACAACACGTTATCGACCTGGATGAAATCACAACCGACCGAGTTATGATAACCCTAGAAGAATTGCGAAAATCTGGTAGCAAATAAAAACCAACCACATAGAATGAGTCACTTCCATTTTCTATTTTTTCTATTTTTGTTCGGCGTTTGTCTGCGCGAGGGTCCAACCCTAACCCACCTACACATTGTATTTTCACCCCGTTAAATAGTCATGAGCTAAATCCTCTTTCGTGCTTAATTTTATCGATAGTGCACAGTACAGTAGCACATTAAAGAATAATCGATAAAGGTTTTTTATTTAATTTTACTTCCGTTATTTTTGAATGTGTAGGTGGGTTAGGGGCTGTCCCTCCACAGGGGTGACGAAAAGCGATTCGTGAACCTCAAACCTTCCGCGCAAAAGCCATGCGGCCGGCGCCAGTTTGGTGGTGGCGGGAGATTTGGATTTTGACTTTTTTCCCGACGTCGCGTGAGGCGCGGTCGACGACGACCATTGTGCCGTCGGGCAGATACCCCACGCCTTGCCCGCGACCGGAGCCTTTTTGGGCAATTTCCACTTCCAGCTGGTCGCCGGCTTGGAACTCGCTTTTCAGTCCTTGCGCCAAATCGTTGACATTCAGCACTGTGATATTTTCGGTTGCTGCCACTTTGCCAAGATTGAAGTCATTAGTCAAAATCAGCGCGCCATGTTCTTTGGCGAGCGTCAACAACCTTTCGTCAACTCCCTCTTTCAAAACCTCTGCGTCATCGAAAATCGACACCTGCAAATCGTCAATTTTCAACAATTGGCTGGTGATATCCATGCCAAAGCGCGCCCGCGCCCGCTTTTCGCTGTCTTTACCGTCCGCGAGCAACTGCATTTCGCGCACCACACCCTTTGGAATCAATAGTTCGTCGCCGATAAACCCCGAAAGCGCCACCGCCAAAATCCGTCCGTCCATCAACACCGACGTGTCCACGAACACTTTGCGCCGCCCGCCAATCTCGCGCGGCTTTTTCCCGAACACCCGCCACAAAATCACCGATGTTTCAACCAAAATCAATCCCAAAATTATAATAATTATATTTTCCATATCTGCCTATTTTATCACTATTTGAACAAAAGGTTAAGATAATCTTTCAACATTCTGGCGCCGGAAATCACAGGCAAGTACGCCGCCAACTGATCCTTGATAATCCGCGACCATTCTTCGTTGTTTTTCATCACCTCGCCCGCAAACCGCATATTATTATACAACGAAGTCACTTCGTCCGTTTCACTGCGCCCCGTAATCTCCAAATACACCGCCGGCGTTTCATCCGCCACGCCCCCGTCCGCCGTCGAAATCAAAAGTTGCAAATTGGCAATGTCTTTCTCCCAGCTCGTGCCACACGCCTCCAATCCGACAATCGGGTTGTTAATCGAAACGTCCGCGCCCAAACTCAGCGCGAGCGCCAATTGCTCGTCGTAATCTTCAATATAAAACACTCTTCCTTTCAAAATCTTGTCCTTTTCCACTTTTGTCAAAATCTCTTTCAGCCGGTTTGCCATCGCAAAATCCCCCGCGTGCACCTTGCCTGACAAGATATAATAGGCGTTGTGGTTTTCCAAAATCTCTCTCAGGCGCGCCACGTCAGTGAACGGCAGCCATGGGCGCTTGTAATCCACAAACCGTCGCTTGAAGTTGAACAAAGTCGCGTCTTCGGGGACTTGCACCGTGCCGCCATGTTGGTTTTTGCGCCCCTCAAGCACTTTGTTCAGCTCGCGTCGCCCTTCCAATTTCAAATCGCGCAGTTCAATGATGGAAAGTTGTTCAATTTTGGTCTGGTAATCCGGCGTCGGGATGTCAAAACGGTTCAAAATACCTTTGTCGTGATACATTTGCACGATTTTCGGGTTGACCCATTCGTGGATGTCAATGCCGTTGGTGATTGGCACAAACTTGATACGCTCGCCGTTTAGATCCTTGTAGTTCGCCACCCGCGCGTGCAATTTTGACACGCCACTGCGCAATTCCGCCAGCTCAATCGTAATGCTAGAAAGTTTGAGCCGCCCGTCTTGAAATTGGTTGGCAATCCAACGTTTCAGAGATTTGGTGCGCAGATTTGGGAACACAAAGCGTTGAAATTGTCCAAACGAAAACTCCGATTCCGCCGCTTGCACCAAGGTGTGGTTGGTATACAGAGTGTGTTTGCGCACATAAACAATTGCCTCATACAAATCCATACCGTTGTATACCAATTCGTCAAGACGGGCCAGCGCTGCGAAAAAGGTGGCAGTTTCGTTGAGTTGGATGATGGCGGGCTTGACACCCACCGCTTTCATGGCCTTGTAGCCGCCAAAACCCAGTGCCACTTCTTGATATAACCGGTGGTCACCAGAGCCATCACCGGAATACAATTCGCCAAAATCCGGCTCCGTCATGCACAAAAAGCGCGTTGAGCCCAAAAGTTTTTGATAAATGCTCAAAGGGACGTGAGAGGAATAAACTGTTTTGATTGAAACCGTATCGACCAGCTCAAACCCAAACTCCTCTGGGTGGACGTTGACGTGCACGTCTTTGACCGCGCCGCCCGCCAATTCCTGATGGCTTTCCCAAGGATAAAACGGTGTGACGAGCACAAACGGCACGTTGAACCGCTCCGCCACCCGCCGCGTGTCCGCCGCCAGCACGCCCAAGCCTCCGCCACCTTTGATGCCGTTTTTTTTGTCATAAACTTCCATCGTGAAATAAACATAAGGGCGTTCCGGCGACAACTTTTCCGACAGGTTCTGCCGCTTGATTGCCTCATAAAACCGCTCTTCATTTTCGATTTTTGCCGAGTCGCCTCGTTCGTTGATTGTGATATCTTTTCCCACCATATTACATCAAGTCTATCATGGTCTGCGCAAAAAGAAAACTAGTTTTTTGAAAATAATTGCGAATTGCCGGACGGTATTGTTGCATAATTATCACCCCGTCAAAGAGTACGTTTCGCGTCAAATCGGTTAAGGTGTGGGCACCCCACACCCTTCAGCCTTAACCGATTTGGCTGCACTCGGCGAACAGCAAA
>JAISOF010000020.1 GCA_031275815.1 Candidatus Nomurabacteria bacterium | reverse complement strand
CCACATTCACAGGTACAGAACCGTGCCAGCCAATCGTTATTGGTGGCAGTCGGTTCTTCGCTTCAATCTGTCGTCACAGATTGAAGAGCCCTGTGAAGTGGGGGTTGGTGCCAACAAGACCTTGATGGGGGTTACATTGAGTAATTCAGTGTTTTGTGTTTGAAGGCAACAGAAGGTCTGACCCGCAACCAAAAACCAACCCAAATACATGTTGCAAAAAAAATCAACAAGTGGCATAATAAGCAAGTTATGCCAAACTTCAAGTTAGTCAGCGATTATGCGCCGACGGGTGACCAGCCCGCCGCGATTAATCAGTTGGTCAAAGGGTTGAGGTTGGGCAAGCGGGAGCAGACTTTGCTTGGTGTGACGGGGTCGGGCAAAACTTTCACGATGGCTAATTTGATTGCCACGCAAAATGTTCCGACGCTGGTGCTTGCGCACAACAAAACTTTGGCGGCGCAACTTTATGCCGAGTTCAAGGATTTTTTTCCGGAGAATGAAGTGCATTATTTTGTGTCCTATTTCGACTATTATCAACCGGAAGCGTATATTGCTAGTTCGGACACTTATATCGAAAAAGACTCCGCCATCAACAATGAAATTGAGCGTTTGCGCCATGCCGCCACAGAGGCGTTATTGACACGGCGCGACTGCATTATTGTGGCGAGCGTCAGCTGCATTTATGGCATTGGCGACCCCAGCGACTACCGCGACATGGCGCTCACCGTGCAAAAAAATCAAAAGCGCCAACGTGACTGGTTCATCCGGTTCCTCAGCAACATTCAGTATCACCGCAACGACATGGAGTTTGCATGTGGCAATTTTCGTGTCAAGGGCGACACGGTGGATATTTATCCGGCGAGCGGCGACCACGCCTATCGCGTGGAGTTTGCGTTCGACAACGTCGAGCGGCTGACGATTATCGACCCTCTGACTGGTGAGATCAAACAAACGGTCGACGAAATCACGATTTTTCCGAACAGTCACTACTCCACACCCAAAGCCAAACTGGAAAAAGCCATCGTGGCGATTGAGGCGGAATACAAAGAGCGCATGGCGTTTTTTGAGCGGCACGAGAAGTTGTTGGAGGCGCAAAGATTGTCGCAACGGCTGAAATATGACATGGAGATGCTGAAAGAAATCGGCTTTGTCAAGGGCATTGAAAACTACTCGCGCCATCTGTCGGGACGCGCCACCGGCGAGCCGCCGTCCACGCTACTGGATTATTTTCCGGACGATTTTTTGATGTTGATTGACGAGAGCCACATGACCTTGCCACAGGTGCGGGGCATGTACAACGGCGATCGGGCGCGCAAAGAAACTTTGGTGGAGTACGGCTTTCGTTTGCCGAGCGCTTTGGACAACCGCCCCCTGCGTTTTGACGAGTTCTATGCTCATATCAACCAAGTGGTGTTCGTGTCGGCGACGCCAAGTGATTTTGAGCTCGGTGTGTCGGGCCCGCCCGCCGAGCAGGTGATTCGTCCGACAGGACTGCTGGATCCAGAGGTTGAGGTGCGCGGGACGACGGGGCAGGTGGATGACTTGATTGAGGAGATTGACCAGCGCGTGGCAAAAGGACAGAGGGTGCTGGTCACGACTCTGACCAAGAAAATGGCGGAGGATTTGTCGGCGTATTTGCAAGATTTGAAGCTGAAAACTGCTTATATCCACTCGGATATCGACACATTGGAGCGGGGCGATATTTTGCGGGACTTGCGCTCTGGCGTGTATGATGTTCTGGTGGGGATTAATTTGTTGCGGGAGGGGCTGGATTTGCCAGAAGTCAGCCTAGTAGCGATTATGGACGCTGACAAAGAGGGCTTTTTGCGCTCCGAATCAGCACTGGTGCAGACCATCGGGCGCGCCGCGCGCCACGTCGAAGGCAAGGTGATTATGTATGCCGACAACATCACTGGTTCCATGCAGAGGGCGATTGACGAAACCAACCGTCGGCGCGCTCTTCAAACTGAATACAACACGACTCACCAAATTACGCCCAAATCGGTGAGTAAGGGTATTTCTGAGGGGTTGAGGGCGCTGATTCCAGAGAAAGAAAAGAAAAAAATCGACGTCAAAAAAATCCCTGTTTCCGAACGCTCGGAACTGGTCAAAGAGTTGTCCGCCCAAATGTCGTTGGCGGCGGCCAATTTGGAGTTCGAGAAGGCTGCCGAGCTCAGGGATTTGATTAAGGAAGTTAAGGCGGCGACTTAATCAGTCGGTTTCACCGGTTAGTACGATGGTGTCAGTGGCGGCGAGCGGTGTGGTAGTTTGATGTTTATTCCATCTCAACTTCTTTTCGTAATCTCATAGTCTTAAAACTTTATGCTTTCATACCTTAAACCTCCATGAAAAACAGAGCACTATTGACACCATTCGCGAACTCTGATAAAATGCTGTTAAAGAGTTTCAAGCGAAAACGAAAAGTGCTGGTTTCGGGTTCGCGGTTTATTAATAATATAAGAGGCTGTTTTTGGTTGGTTCCAAGAGCAGGGTAAGTTAGGAAAGGGAGAAACATAGTTTTCTTATTGTATCAATGCCAACAATTAATCAGTTAATTCGCAAACCGCGCAAGTCTTCTGGCAAGAAGAGCAAGTCGCCGGCTTTGCTCACGATTCAAAACACTTTGAAGACCAAATATTATCGCCAAAACGCCCCCTTGAAACGTGGGGTGTGCATCAAGGTCACCACTAAGACGCCGAAAAAGCCGAACTCGGCTTTGCGCAAGGTCGCACGCGTGCGCCTGACCAACGGCACAGAAGTGTGGGCTTATATCGGCGGTGAGGGCCACAATTTGCAGGAACACGCGGTGGTTTTGGTGCGTGGCGGACGGGTGCCGGATTTGCCGGGTGTGCGCTATCACATCGTGCGCGGAACTTTGGATTTGCAAGGTGTGCAAAACCGCAAACAAGGTCGCTCCAAATATGGTGCCAAAAAGGGGGATAAATAATGCCACGCAAAGTCACAAAATCATTACAACGCAAAATCAACCCCGACCGCCGTTATCAAAGCATTTTGGTGCAACGATTGATTAACAAATCCATCTTGAACGGCAAAAAGCAGGTGGCGGAACGGGCAGTTTATTACGCTTTGGAAAAAGCCGCCAAAACTTTGAAGTCTGAGAATCCGCAAGAGATTTTTGAGGAGGCCCTGAAGCATATTTCGCCAGATTTTGAGGTGAAGTCTCGTCGAGTCGGCGGCGCCAATTACCAAATCCCCTTCCCGATTTCCGGACACCGCCAGTTGCACTTCGCGTTTTCGTGGCTGGTGCAATCCGCCCGCGCGCGCAAAGGCATGCCGTACAGGGAGCGTTTGGCGCTGGAAATCATCGACGCATACAACCAGACCGGCACCGCTTTCAAGAAAAAGGAAGACACGCATCGCATGGCAGAGGCCAACCGCGCTTTTGCGCATTTCGCGAGAAGTTAAGACTGTATTTTTTGACAACCAATGATATAATTAACCACAGGCGTTGTTTCGCAAATGGAAACAACTAATAAAACTATAATTTAAGGAAAGAACATGGCAGAAAAAACCACTAGTTTAGAAAAATTGCGCAATGTCGGAATTATCGCCCACATTGACGCGGGAAAAACCACCACCACAGAAGGGATTTTGTATCGCACGGGGCTGAACCATAAGATTGGCGCAGTACACGAAGGCGAAACCACCACCGACTGGATGGAGCAGGAGCGCGAGCGTGGCATCACCATCACTTCAGCAGCAGTCACGGCGTTTTGGAAAGACCACAAAATCAACATTATCGACACGCCTGGGCACATCGATTTCACGGCGGAAGTGGAGCGCAGCTTGCGCGTTTTGGACGGCGCAGTGGTGGTGTTCGACGGCAAGATGGGCGTGGAGGCGCAATCGGAAACCGTGTGGCGCCAAGCCAACAAATACCACGTGCCGCGTATCTGTTTTATTAATAAAATCAACCAAATTGGCGGCGATTTTTATAAGTCTCTGGACAGTATCCACAAGCGTCTTTCCAAAAACGCCTTGCCGGTGCATTTGCCGATTGGGTTCGAGAAGGATATCAACGGCGTGGTGGATTTGATTGACATGAAGTCATACACATACAAGGAGTTTTCCGATCACGCTTTGATTGTGGGCGAGATTCCGGCGGACATGGTTGAAAAAGCCAAAAATGCGCGCTCGGTTTTGGTTGAGGCAGCGGTGGAGGCGGAAGATGAGTTGTTTGAGCGTTTTTTGGACAAAGGCGAGGACGCCATCACGAACGATGAGTTGAAGCGCGCGTTGCGCAAAAGAGTGCTGGTCGGCGACTTCTTCTTGGTCACCGGTGGCGACGGACGGGGCGTGATTGTGGAAAAGGTCTTGGACTTGATGAATGATTATCTGCCGAGTCCGCTGGATATCCCGTCGATTTGGGGCAAAAACCCGAAAAACGGCGAAGAAATTGAGCGCAAACCCGACGCCAAAGAGCCTTTGAGTGCGCTGGCTTTCAAGATTGCAACTGACCCGTTTGTCGGGAAGTTGATTTTCATCCGCGTCTATTCCGGCAAGTTGGAGGCTGGCAGTTATATCCTGAACGCCTCCACCGGCAACAAAGAGCGGGTGGGGCGACTGGTGCGCATGCACGCCGACAAGCGCGAAGACATTCAAGAAATTAGCGCCGGCGATATTGCCGCTGTGGTGGGGCTGAAAGACACCACCACCGGCACCACACTGTGCGACCCCGCGCACCCGATTATTTTGGAGGCGATTGAGTTTCCCGACCCGCCCGTGTCCATTGCGGTGGAGCCAAAGACCAAAGCCGACCAAGAAAAGATGGGCATTGGGTTGGGGCGTTTGGCGGAGGAAGACCCGACGTTCCGCATTCACACTGATGAGGAGACTGGGCAAACCATTCTTTCCGGCATGGGCGAGCTGCATTTGGAGATTATTATTGATCGTTTGAAACGCGAGTTTAACGTGGAGGCCAACACCGGCGAGCCGCAAGTGGCATACCGCGAGACGATTCGCGGCACATCAGAGGTGCAAGGCAAACACATCAAGCAATCCGGCGGTCGCGGTCAATATGGCGACGTGTGGATTAAGTTTGAGCCCAACGAAACCGGCAAAGGCTTTGAGTTTGTCGACCAGATCAAAGGTGGCGTGGTGCCGTTGGAATATCGCAAACCGGTGATGGAGGGTATCAAAGAAACTTTGGACGGCGGCGTGATTGCCGGTTATCCGGTGGTGGACATCAAAGCCACGCTGTACGACGGCTCGTATCACGACGTGGACTCCTCAGAGCTGGCATTCCATCTGGCGGGCGCCATTGCCACGCGCGACGGCATCAAAAAGGCGCGCCCCGTGCTCTTGGAACCCGTCATGAAACTGGAAGCTACTACTCCCGAAGAGTTCATGGGCGACGTGATTGGCGACCTCAATTCTCGGCGCGGCCGGATTGACGCGATGGAGGATTTGCAGGGCGGCGCCAAGTTGGTGCGCGCGTTGGTGCCTTTGTCCAATTTGTTTGGCTACACCTCAGATTTGCGTTCCATGTCGCAGGGGCGCGCTGCTTCCACGATGGAGTTGAATGGTTATGAGGAGGTTCCGCCGAATATTGCGGAGGAGATTATTACCAAGCGTTCGTCGAAAGAATAGTTGAGGAAGTTCGCACGAGAGATTGTCGCGATTGTCGCCGAGCGTTTAGAAAAAGCTGGTTTAGAGTTGCTTACATTCTTTTTGGTGGGTATCACCATAATGTATTGTATTGACTTTTTTGTAATAATATGCTAATATGAAACCATATAAACTATCCGTTATTGCCCTTTTAAAAACGGGAGGATATCATGAAAAAGCCCACCATCCATCAACTTAACCCTCAATTGCTCATAAGCTACGGCTTCGATATCAACAATATGAGTGATGTCAAAACATATACCGGAAAGAAACTGGACGCCCTACAACGCGACCTCTTGAGAAAGGCGTTTGAAAGAGTCCCCGAACAGGAAGCGAAAGGCATTGCGAAAAACCAACTGATTGATTTTTCAACTGGAGTGGCGGTTCAGGCGTATCCGTCTGTGTGGTTTGTCTTGAGCGAGCTGAGGCTGGCAAAGAAACCCACAGGAGTGTCAGTGTCAGTCAAAACCAGCGATGGCGTCAACGTTGCCTTTCGCCGCCCCTCGCTGAGTGGCAGCGACCGAGGAGGGCTTGGTTGCATTGAAAGCTTTTTGCATCAAGAAAAAGCCGGCACGATTTCTGACTTGTTGCGCGTCAACCTGTTTGGCGACGACGGGGCGGGCACCGAAACGGGTTTTTCTTTGCGTGAGGTTGATTCGTTTCAGGCGAAGTTTTATGTGGACGCCATTGACCAAAAGGAAATTGTCGCGACCGCCCAACTGAAAATCACCGCGGACGAGTTGCTGGAGCGGAGAAGTAGCGCCAAGAGCACCCACCAGCCCAATCAACTGGTTGGCAAAGATTTGTTGTTTTTGACGGATGCGCAGGTTCGACGGCTGATTCCTTATGTGCGCGGGGCGGCACAACACCTTGTGGCGCTGATTGCCCCGCAACTGAGTACGCCGGAAGGCGAGGAGGTTTTTGCGACCATCCGGATTCCAGAGTACGACCGCAATGAAGCTTGGGAGGGGTTGGCTCCGACTTTGAGTGAGTTGGGGATTCCGCATCCATTGCTCAGTTGATTTTCTCGTCTATTTTCACCCCCGTTTGATACGGGGGTGAAAAATACCAAATGCACGGGGTGGCGCGCGTGGAATGGTTGACTTTTTGAAATGGTGTGATATAATGTGCGGCAGAAATAGTTTAAGTTATTTTTTGGACCTTGAAAGGAGGATGTGATGGCTACTGTTAAAAGTTATGATTTCGACCCGCGGATGCAACTGAAGTACGAGTTCGACATCAACACGATTGCTGATGTCGAGGCATTCTTGGGGAAGAAACTCAAATCCCTTGAACGCGATGGTCTTGAAAAAGTGCTTGAGAGGGCTCCGGAGGAAGTCGCAAAGGGGTTCTCAAAGAACCAAAAGATTAACTTCACTGACGGAACAGTGGCGTTAGCGCATTATCCGGTGTGGATGGCGCTGAACAGTCTTGGGCTGAGCAAGAAACCCACGGGATTGTCACTGTCGGTCAAAACTGCCGACGGTCTCAATGTTGCGATCCGCCGCTCTTTGCAGAATGGCGGCGACAGAGGCTGCCTCGGGTGTGTCGCGGGATTTTTGAGAAAGGAAAAAGCCGGCACGATTAACGAACTCGTGTTGGACAACCTTTTCGGCGATGCCGGAGAGAGCGAAGAGGTCGGGTTTTCCATGAAGGACACCCGATCGTTCGGCGCGAAATTCTACGTTGACGTGCAAGACCAAGATGAAATTATCGGCCTTGCGCAGCTAAACATCTCCTCTGAAGAGTTAATAGCGCGCCGCGATGGTGCCAGAGGTGCGGGCAGACCCAACCAGCTGGTGGAGAGAGATTTGTTCTTCTTGACGGACGAGCAAGTCCGTCGGGTGCTTCCCTATGCGCGCGGCGCGGCGCAACATCTCGCGGCGCTGATTGCGCCACAATTGGGAACTCCGGAGGGCGATGAGATTTTCGCGGCTATCCGGATTCCGGAATATGACCGAAAGGAAATATGGGAGGGGCTGGTGCTGGTTTTAAATGAACTCGGCATCCCCAACCCGTTGTTTTAAACATCCTCAACTTTTGCCCCCGCTTTGTGCGGGGGTAAAAATATTTTTCAACATTTTTTATTTCAGCTCTTTACATCAAAAAGCTAGTCATGTACAATAGTAATATGTGTTCTGGGCTGGTTAATATTAGTGCTCAGAAAAATAATAGATTTAAGAAGGAGAACAAATGGCAAACTTTGACAGGAGCAAGCCTCACGTTAATGTCGGTACGATGGGACACGTCGATCACGGCAAAACTACTTTGACGGCTGCAATTACTCATGTCCTCGCAAAAAAACTTCCGAGCGAAGTTAACAAACCGGTGAATTACGATCAAATCGACAACGCGCCCGAAGAAAAGGCGCGCGGAATTACGATTGCGACCTCTCACCAAGAATATGAGTCCGCGAAACGGCACTATGCCCACGTGGATATGCCCGGTCACGCCGATTATGTCAAGAACATGATTACCGGCGCCGCGCAAGTTGATGGGGCGATTTTGGTGGTGGCGGCCAACGACGGCCCGTTGCCGCAAACCCGCGAGCACGTGCTGTTGGCGCACCAAGTGAATGTGCCGAAAATCGTGGTGTTTTTGAACAAAATGGATCTTGCAGATCCGGATTTGGTGGAATTGGTTGAGATGGATGTGCGCGAGCTTCTGACCAAGAATGGTTATGACGGCGACAATGTGCCGATTATCAAGGGTTCCGCGATGAAGGCTCTGGAGGGCGACGCGGCAGAGGAAGAGCACATTATGGAATTGGTGGAGGCTCTGGATAATTATATCGAGGAGCCGGTGCGCGAACTGGACAAACCGTTCTTGATGCCAGTTGAAGACGTATTTTCCATCAAAGGTCGTGGCACAGTGGCGACTGGACGTATTGAGCAGGGTATTGTGAAAATTAACGACGAGGTGGAAATTGTCGGGTTGAAGGAAACCCAAAAATCTGTTGTGACTGGGATTGAGGCGTTCAAAAAGACTTTGGACGAGGGGCGCGCCGGTGATAACGCGGGATTGTTGTTGCGTGGCGTTGAGCGCGAGCAAATTGAACGCGGTCAAGTCATTGCCAAGCCCGGCACCATCACACCGCACACGGAGTTCGAGGCGGAAGTTTATATCTTGAAGAAAGAGGAGGGCGGGCGCCATACGCCGTTTGCGAAGGGGTATAAGCCGCAATTTTATTTCCGCACCACTGATGTGACGGGTGAAGTCGAGCTTCCCGCTGGCAAAGAGATTGTGATGCCGGGCGATACTTCGACTTTCTTGGTGAAATTGTTGGCTCCGATTGCCATGAACAACAACGACAACTTCGCGATTCGCGAGGGCGGTCGGACGGTGGGTGCTGGCGTGGTGACCAAGATTGTGAAATAGGCTTTTTTGGTCGACTCAAGGGAGGAACTGCTCTTTGCGGGGCAGTTTCTTTTTTGGGGTTTTGTGGTCGTTTTCTCTTGTTGGTCTTGTTGGGGTGATACTCTTGTTGGTACAGTTCACTTGCCACTCGTGTTAGTGCAATTCCCCTGCCAGTCTTGTTGCACAACCACCCACATTCACAGGTACAGAACCGTGCCAGCCAATCGTTATTGGTGGCAGTCGGTTCTTCGCTTCAATCTGTCGTCACAGATTGAAGAGCCCTGTGAAGTGGGGGTTGGTGCCAACAAGCAGCTTTTCGACCAACAAACAAGTTGCAATCTAACCTAAAAGTGTGTAATATAAAAACATAAACATTATTAAGGAGCATTATATGAACCCTCAACCTGATCCGAACTTACCCCAACCCAACCCGCAACCGCCCACTTGGCCGGAGCAACCGTCGCCGCCTCCGCCACCTCCCATACCCCAACCAATCGCCATGCCCCAACCACTTCAACCGACGGTCGTACCCCAACAGTCCTATCCCCCCGCACAACCTCCTATCTCCCCACCAATAGCTACGCCCCAGCAACCGTATCCGTCACCACCGACTGCCAACATGCCCAACCAGCCCTATCCACCGTTGCAACCCCCGACCCCAATGGCAAACAGCAATGATGACATCAGATCTCTGGGGATTTTGTCGGTCGTGTTGGCCTTCTTGGCCGCACCAGGGGGGCTGGTCGTGGCCTTGATCGGCAAAGCCAAAGCCAAAAAACACAGACAAGTCACTGGAATGCCGGCGCAAGGTGAGAGTCTGTTGAAGACAGGTCTGATTTGCTCAATTGTCATGCTCGTTTTGATTGTGATTTCGGTGGGTTCATTGGCGACTTGGCTTGCCAAGCATAGTTCGGCCGGCAACCTGATTGGGACGTGGCAGTGTATGTCTTTTGAGAACTTGAGTTTGTCCAGCTTTGACGACAAGATGACTTTCACAGATGACAATCAATACAGGTTCAATATAGATGGCGTGGCGCGCACGGGGACTTACACCATTCAACCGAGCACGCTCAACGAGCCGGCATGGAGATCTATGAAGCCGACCCTCCAAAGTTATTACAACATCACCGATGAAGACCCCGAAACGCACATTTTGGAGCTGGACAACGGCACAGCGTTCACTGCGATAATTTTGAACAAAACCACTGGTGGCAGGATGATGTGGGTGTATGCTGAGGTGAATAATTATATTTGCCAAAACGATCCTACGGAGGCGCCGCTGGGGCTACTCCGAGAGCAGACGCTCAATCAAGCTCGCCAGTGAAGGCACAGTTTCAGTCGCGATGGCGCTGACCTCTGGGACGGCGCCTTTCACGGCGTATCCGTCATAGCGTTTTATCATTTCAACGTCGTTATAAGCGTCGCCAATCACCGCCACTTCAAAGTCGCCAATCCCCTCTTTGGAGATGATTCTCGACACTGCGAGCTCTTTGCCGGTGCCGTGCGGTGCAATCTCCACATAGCCGAAATCGTCCGCTTGGGCAATCATCGGTATTGCCATGAAATGCCCTTTGAAGGCGCGGTCTAACTGCTCTGCTAGTTGTTTGGAGTAGTCGATATTTGGTGTTCTCATCCGGATTTTTGTCGTGTCATAAAGCACTTCCGGCGTTTTTCTTCCTGTCACACCCCAAAAATGCATTTCTTCCACCGGCATACCAGTCACAAACTCCACGACAGCTTGCGACAAGTGTTCTGGCAATGTTTTATAATAAAACACTTCGTGATGATTGTCCACCAGCACTGCGCCGTTGTTCAGTCCAAGATAGTCACATCCCAATTGGTGGATGTTCAACTCTTCTTGCATACTCTCCAAGCTGCGCCCAGTAACAATTCCAAACTTGCGTCCCAACGCCCGCCATTTCTGGATAGCTTTGATATTTTCTTCCACCTTGCCGGACAATAATGTCCCATCGTAATCTGATAAAATTATTTTGACCATAGTCATACATTCTATCAGTAAATGTTGAATTAGTAAAGACTAAAACGGTGTTATTTTTACAAATCCACTATCGCGTCATCCATTTTGTCCGGATCGGCGGTCACAATATCGAAATCTTCATCTTCCGCGAAGTCGCTCACCACTGCCATTTTGTTGGACTCCACTCCCGTGCCCACCGGTATCTTACGCCCGATAATCACGTTTTCCTTCAAGCCCACCAGCCGGTCGACCTTGCCGGAAATAGCCGCGGAAATCAGCACGCGGGTGGTGTCTTGGAAAGACGCCGCCGACAGGAAACTGTCGCTATAAATCGCTACCTTTGTGATGCCGAGCAATAGCTGTTTGTATTCACAGGGCGTTTTGCCCTCCGCCACCAACTTCTCGTTCGCTTTCACTGCTGAAGTCTTGCTCACAATATCGCCAATAATAAACCCAGAATCCCCCGCGTCTTCAATCATCACACGGCTGAACATCTGGCGCACAATGATTTCAAGGTGTTTGTCGGACACTTCTTGCCCTTGCGCGGCATAAATCCTCAGGATTTCATTGATAATGTACCGTTCAGTGGCTTCGACTCCTTTGTATTTCATCAGATCGTGCAAGTTCAGCGATCCAGCGGTCAGACGATCGCCAGCTTTAATTTCGTCGCCGGACTTCACGACCACTTCCACTTCTTCCGGCACCTCGATTTTGATGGGAGCAGCAGAGACGCCCACAACCACCACTTCTCCAGCGTTTGCCTGTTCAATCACGCCGTCTATTGGTGAAATCAGTGGCTGCTGACCTTTCGCTTTGGCAGCAATAATATCACCAGTGCGCACAGCTTTGCCATTCTTGACCTTCAGCTTGCGACCCTCCAGTTGCAACCGTTCAGCCTTGCTGGACAGCGGCGTGACCTGAATCACCGAGCGCTTGTTGTCTTCCCAGACTTCCACCATGCCGTCAATCGAAGAAACAATGGCTTGACCTTTCGGCGTCCGCGCCTCAAACAACTCTTCAACGCGTGGCAAACCTTTGGAAATCGCGCCCGACCCCGCTACACCAGAGGAGTGGAAAGTATCCAGCGTCAACTGCGTGCCCGGTTCACCCACCGATTGGGCGGCAATCACGCCAACCGGCTGATTAGCCTCTACCAACCGCTTGGTGGACATGTCCACGCCATAGCTTTTCTTCGGCACGCCGTCCAAGTTTTTGGTGGACAGAATGCTATAGATTTTCACACTTTTCACACTTTCATCATCTTCAATTTCGTCCGCAATTTCGCGCGTAATCAGCTCGCCAGTCTCCACGTGTCCAGCCACAGCTTCAGCGGCATACCGCCCCGCCAACCGGTTGGAGAACTCAATCATCGTCAGTTCGGTTTCCTCGCGATAAATTGTGAAACCTTCGTCTTCGCCTTCTTCATCAGTGGTGAAAACATCCTGCGCCACGTCCACCAGCCGTCTGGTCAGATATCCAGAATCGGCAGTCTTGAGCGCCGTAGACACCAACCCCTGCCGCGCGCCCCGCGTGGCAACAAAAGATTCAAGCAGCGACAGACCCTTTTTGAAACTGGAGCGAATCGGCAATTCCATTTCGTGACCATTGACATCAACCATAATTCCAATCATCGCCGACGCCAATTTGATATTCGACAGGGTGCCGCGTGCGCCAGAGTTCACCATCATGCTGATATTGGTGTCAACGCCCTCCATCCGCTCTTTCAAAAAGTCTGAGATTTTGTTGTCGATGTTGCGCCAGTTGGCGACGGTCAAGTTGTAGCGCTCCTTGTCGGTAATCAACCCCTCGTTATATTGCTCCGCAATCTGCGCCGTGCGACCGGTGCCCTCGGCGACCATTTCGGCAATTTCCGGAAAGTCCACATAATCGTTTTTAGAAGTGGAAACACCCGCGATGGTCTCATATTTGAACGACAGTGCCTTGACTGCGTCCGCGATTTTCACGGTGACTTCCGCGCCGTACTTGGCAAAAACTTGGTTCATGACTTTTTTCAACTGTTTTTTGTTCTGGACGGAGTTATCGAACGGATAATCTTCCGGCAAGACTTCGTTAAACAGCACGCGACCAAGCGTTGTTTCGCGGACTGCGCCGCGAAACGGCAATTTGATAGGGTATTGCAATTGGATTTCGTGATTGTCATACGCCAACTCTGCCTCATATACAGATGAAAATATCCGTACATCATTTTTAGCATATTCCCCCTTATCATAAGTAAGGTAATAAATCCCCAACACCACATCCTGCTCAATCGACAACACCGGCGCGCCATCAGCGGGTTTCAAAAGGTTATTCACCACGCTAATCAGCCCCTTTGCCTCCTTTTGGGCGTCTTGCGAAATCGGCAAATGCACCGCCATCTGGTCGCCATCATAATCGGCGTTGAACCCTTTCGCCACCAATGGGTGTAATTGAATAGCTTGCCCATCAATCAATTTCGGTTGGAAAGCTTGAATGGACAGTTTATGCAGGGTCGGCGCGCGGTTTAGCAGCACGTATTTGTCCGCAATCACCTCGTCCAAAGCGTCCCACACCACCGCCTCGTTGGATTCAATCATATGGTTGGCGTTCTTGATGTTATTAGCATGCTCGTTGCGAATCAACCATGAAATCACAAACGGCCGAAACAGCTCCATTGCCATTTGTTTGGGCAGCCCGCACTGATTGATATTCAGCTCTGGCCCCACCACAATCACCGAGCGCCCAGAATAATCCACCCGCTTGCCGAGCAGATTTTGGCGAAAACGCCCTTGCTTGCCTTTCAGCATGTCCGACAAAGACTTCAATTGACGCTTGTTATTAGATGACTTGGCGGTGCGGTTGCCGTGCGTGGCAGAATTGTCAATCAGCGAGTCCACCGCCTCTTGCAACATGCGCATTTCGTTGCGGCAAATCACATCCGGCGCGTTCAAATCCATCAACTTTTTCAAACGGTTGTTGCGGTTAATCACGCGGCGATACAGGTCGTTGATGTCTGAAGTCACAAAACGCCCGCCCGCCAAAGACACAATCGGCCTGAGGTCTGGCGGAATCACCGGAATCACCGTCAACATCAAGTCACTCGGTTTAATCCCCGCCGAACGCATGCCCTCCATCACCTTCAGCCGTTTCACAATTTTCTTTTCGCGTTGCCCGCGCGCGTTTTTGGCAGCCTCCATCAATTCCTCAATGGCTTTGTCAATGTCAATTTCATCCAACAGCTCCTTGATGGCCACACCGCCCATGCCGACTTTCACCAAGTCTTCATATTCTTCCGGCAGCTCTGCATATTCCATCTCTGTTATCAAGCTATATTTATTCAATCTTGTCAACCACGCCTTTTTCTCGGCATAATCCGTCTCCAACACTTCGATTTCTTTTGCTTGCTCCTCCGCCAAAACTTTCACATCCGCATTTTTGTCTTTCGCCGCCTCTTCGTAACGCAATTTAATCGCCTCGCGCGCCGCTGTGGTTTGCGCCTCCAAGTCCTTCAATTTCTGTTCTTTCGCCTTTTCGTCCACCGCTGTCACCACAAAACTGGCAAAATACACCACCTTTTCAAGACTCTTGACCGTCATGTCGAGCAGCAACCCCACCGCGCTCGGCACCCCGCGCATAAACCAAATGTGTGCCACCGGCACCGCCAAAGTGATATGCCCCATGCGCTCGCGGCGCGAAATCGCCTTAGTCACCAAGTTTCCATCGCGGTCAACCGCCGCCTCGCGACTACGAATCCCTTTCAACTTCCCGTCGTGCGGGTTAATATCCTTGACCGGACCAAAAATCCTTTCGCAAAACAACCCGTCACGCTCCGGTTTTTGCGTGCGATAATTAATCGTTTCCGGTTTTAACACCTCACCATAACTCCAATTCAGAATATCTTCGCTGCTCGCCACGCCCAATCTGATGGAGTCAAAGTCGTTCGTGCCAATGTATTGATCAAACCGTCCCATATTAGTTCTCCTCCCCCGTTTCGTTTATTTTTTCCGTATCCTCCAATGACACACCCTCGTCCTCCAACAGTTCAGCACTTAACAAAGTGTCATTATTCAAATCAACTGCCTCGTTTTCCTTAACCGCTTCCACAATCTCCTTGTCAATCTTGCGCGGGGGTCTGGCGGTATAAGCGGTGGAGTGCGGGTCAACGTCCACGACGTTGTCGTGACTGAGCAGGTCCACTTTCAACCCCAACCCCTGCAACTCTTTCACCAAAACATTGAATCCTTCCGGCAACTTTGGCCCGACAATCGGTTCATTCTTGATAATCGACTCATAAGCTTTGGCACGCCCAAACACATCATCCGATTTGATGGTCAACATTTCCTGCAAAATTGAGGCAGCGCCATACGCCTCCAAAGCCCAAACCTCCATCTCTCCGAAACGCTGCCCGCCGTTTTGCGCCTTGCCGCCCAACGGCTGTTGCGTCACCATCGTGTATGGGCCGGTGGAGCGCGCGTGAATTTTGTCCGAAACCATGTGGTGCAACTTAATCATATACATCACACCCACCGTTACCTCTTTCTCAAACGGCTCACCCGTTAGTCCGTCAATCAATTTCACGCGTCCGTCACGTGGCAATTTGGCTTTTTCCAATTCATCCGAAATAGTTTTGTCCGAAACCGAGTTGAACGGAGGCGTTGCCACGCGATACCCCAAAGCTTTAGCCGCCATCCCAAGATGCGTTTCAAACAACTGCCCAAGATTCATGCGACTCGGCACACCCATCGGGCTGAGCACCACATCCACCGGTGTCCCATCTTCCATGTACGGCATGTCTTCAATTGGCAAAACCCGCGCCACCACGCCTTTGTTGCCGTGCCGCCCCGCCATCTTATCGCCCACGCCGATTTTGCGCATTTCTGCCACAAAAATCTTAATCTGCATCAGCACTCCGGCTTTCAAATCATGCCCATTCTCCCTTGTGAAAATCCTGACGTCAATCACTTTACCGGTCGCCGTGCTGTTCATGCGTTCCGAAGTGTCGCGTACGTCTTTGGCCTTCTCGCCAAAAATCGCGCGGAGTAGCCGTTCCTCTGAGGACAGCTCCTGTTCGCCCTTTGGTGTAATCTTCCCCACCAACACATCACCAACGCTAACTTCTGACCCCACCTGCACAATGCCGCTCTCATCAAGGTGCCGCAAAGAATATTCCGAAACATTGGGAATGTCCCGAGTCACTTGTTCAGGCCCCAGTTTGGTTTCGCGCACATCCACGGTGTAATCTTTGATATTCACGCTGGTCAAAGTGTCGTCCTCGACCAACCGCCGCGACAACACCACCGCGTCATCCATGTTGTATCCGCGCCACGGCATAAATGCCACCAACAGGTTGCGCCCCAAAGCAATTTCCCCGTCCGCAATCGACGCACCCTCAATCAAAACATCGCCTTTTTTCACCATGTCGCCACGCCGCACCACTGTTTTGTGGTTCACCGAGCGGTCGTCGTTCGATTTCTCAAAATGCGCCAGTTCATAACGCTTGGTTTCGTTCTTGTATTTGACTTCCACTGCCACACCATCAGCTTTCACCACTTCTCCATCAGCCTCCGCTACAATCAATTGCCCTGTGTTCAAAGCGATATCGTGTTCAATGCCCGTGCCGACAATTGCCGGCTCGGTGGTCAACAGTGGCACTGCCTGTTTCTGCATGGAAGAGGCGGTCAAAGCTCGGTCGACGCGGTCGCGCTCCACAAACGGAATCATCGCCGCCGATGCCCCCAAAATCTGCTTGCGCGAGGCGTCAATATAGTCCACCATCGAGGCGTCCACCTCGCCGGCTTTCATGTGGTGGCGCGCCGAAACCCGCTCCTCCACGAACCTGCCGTTCGCGTCCACTTGGGAACCAGCCTCCGCAATCACCTTGTCGCTTTCCGACGCCGCGTCCAGATACTCAATTTCATCGGTTACCTGTCCGTTTTTGACCTTATAATAAGGAGTTTCAATAAAACCATATTCGTTGACTCTGGCGTGTGTCGCAAGATTCAACACCAACCCAATGTTGCCACCTTCCGGCGTTTCCACCGAACAAACCCGACCATAATGCGTGGGGTGGGCGTCGCGCACCTCAAATCCCGCGCGCTCCCGTGTCAACCCGCCGGGACCCATCGACGACAAACGCCGTTTGTGGGACAGTTCGGCAAACGGATTAGTTTCGTCCATCAATTGCGACAACTGCGAACTGGCAAAAAACTCTCGGACTGAAGCCACAATCGGGCGGGAGTTGAGCAACGCGCTGGGCGTTGCGGTTTCCACTTCAATCATGCTCATGCGATCCAACACGTTGCGTTGCATGCGGAGCAGTCCAATCCGAAACTGACGCGCAACCAACTCCCCCACCAACTTCACACGGCGACTGCTCAAAGAATCAATGTCGTCCTCCGGCTCCTGCGTGTTGTTGAGGCGGATAATCTCTGCGATAATTGCCACCAAATCTTTCAACTGCAACGAGCGAAACTCAGCAGTATTTGGCGTATCAAAACCCAAGCGCTGGTTGATTTTGTATCGCCCCACACGGGAATAATCATAACGCTTGAAGTCAAAAAAGGTCTTCTCAATCAAACTTTTGGCATTTTCGATCGTCGCGAGGTCGCCCGGCCGCAAACGTTTATAAACTTCCAAAAACGCCTCATTGGCATTGCGCGCCAAATCTTTCTCCAAAGTAGCGTCGATATATTTCACATCACCAGTGTCAACGTCCTTGAACAACTGGTGGATTTCCGTATTTTTGCCATATCCCAGCGCACGGAGCAAGGTGGTAATCGGGATTTTTTTGCGCCGGTCAATCTTGACGTGGATTACGCCGTTGGCGCTAGTTTCAATTTCCAGCCACGCCCCGCGACCAGGAATGACTTTCGCGCCATAATATTTTCGCCCTTTGTCAATCTGCGAAACTGTGAAAAACACCCCTGCCGAGCGCACCAACTGCGACACCACCACCCGCTCGGTGCCGTTAATAATAAAAGAAGCCTTGTCGGTCATCCACGGATAATCGCCAAAATACACGTCCTGCGCCTTCGTTTCACCGGTCACCTTGTTGACGAGTTCCACATTGACGTGAAGCGCCGCCACATAAGTTGTCATGTTGCGCTTCGCTGACTGCGCGCTCTCTTTGGGCTCCTTGAAATAATAATCCTTGAACGCCAAAGCAAACTTCTGCCCCGTGTAATCCTCGATCGGGCTGACCTCCGCAAAAATCTCCGCCAACCCCGTTTCAATCAGCTCCTGCCAAGATGTCTTTTGATGTTCCGTGAGGTCTGGGATTTTTAACTTGTCCCCCTCTGTGAAATATTTTCGTTTTGCATTTTTTACTCCGTCTTTTGCCACAATATCCCCTTAGGTTAATTAATTTTAATATATTATGTTGGCGCCGAAGAAAACTTAATACGAAAAGAGCTGGCTTGCCAAAACCGGCTCTTAAGATTTCGTAAAAACACTACTTCATTGCCTCTTAACCTATCACACTTGAACAGAAATTGCAAGGGTTTTTTTGAAGAAACTTTGAAGATTTTATAGATTATTCTTCCCATTCTCCTTTATTGTACGAAAAAGTCACTTTCTGTACTTTCAGAAAATCCTTAAACTTATCATCCAGCCGGCAGTCAACGAAGTGCGTTTTCGTCGAAAATCAAGAAACTAAAAACCAAAACCAAGTGCGGGCAATCAACGAAACGTGCTTTGTCGAAAATCAAGAAAAGTCGCCAGATTGTGCATAAGAAACCAAAAAACCACCTCTCGCAAAGTGGCTTTTTAGTTAATATAAAGCTCTCAACGCTTTAATTTTTGTTTAGTTCTCTCTCGCGAACTATTGATATTATATATCAAGATCGTCCAAATCCGCAAGTTCTTGGCGGGTTTTTTCTGCCAATTCTGAGTTTTCCGGCGAGTTTTCCACAGCATCATCTGAGGTCGCAACCGGTTCCTCACTCACGGTGTCCACCACGCCAGCCGTTGAAGAGCGGTCATAATCGGAGTTGCGCTCGCGCGGCACATAATCATCATTATTCACAATCTTCAAGTTATATCGCGCATCATTCTTGGTGCCAAGCGCCCGAAGCAAAGTGCGAATACTCTGCGCCGTTGCCCCCCGCTTGCCAATCACACGCCCAATGTCCTCCGGATCGACCGTCAAAGACAAAAGCACGCCTTTCTCGTCGATGTCCCGCTGAATCTCCACTTTATCTGGGTTATTCACCAATGTCTTCACGATATACTCCACAAATTGTTGGTCTATGGTTGTTGCCATTTCTGTTCCTTTCGTTCTTATATTAGTAACCTTATTTTAACACGTGGCGGCAAAAAAGAAAAGCATAGAATTAAAAAATCTGAAAAGCTTTGGGCGACGGGGGTGGCGGGTGATGGAAGTTGAGCGTTAGTAATCTGTTGGAAGCTGGAATGTCAATGCGGTGTTTTTTCATACTACAACATCTTTCTTCGCGATGGGGGACTGTCCCGCAGATACAGACGGTGTTAATGTGATGTCGTTGTCGTCTTTGGGTGCGTGATAAACGTGTAGTATAATAAAACAGGTGCCGATTTTGGACAGATTCATATTCTAAAACCTTTGGTCCGTGGACGTTATTTGGTTGTCAGTGAATATGCCCTCGGAGAGCCGACGAAAACCACCCAAAGCCCCAAGCCGCCCCCAACTCAAAAAGCCAAAAAGCCTAAAAAGCACCCACCACCACCCGAAAGCCGACAGAAGAGAAGGCAGAGCCAAAGTTGTGGTGCGACGCGAACACTCCACCATTCATGCCAGTGCCCGAATAGCCACCGCGTTCAAACCACGGAGTACTGGAATCAACAAAGTACGAGTAGTCCGAGCCCCAAGACTGATCGCTGGACGAAACGGACTGGGTGATTTTGGTTTCATGGAGGGCTTGTCCGCCGCACGTCGACCACGTGCAGATGTCGTTGTTGTAATATTCTTCATCTGAGCTACTGCTCCAACTGGGGCGGGTGGCGAAGGGTGGGACTGGGTAGTTGTCGAAATAGTTGGCGCTGGGCATGGTCGCCATGTAGGTGGTGTTGGTGGCATTGTGGTTGCCCATCACATATTCCCACGTTCCGCCGGACAGGTCATAAATGCCATAGACGTTGTTGGTGGAGCTGGCTAGTTGTCCAGTGGCTGTCTGGTAGCTGTGGGAAGTGCCGCTATAGGTGCAGGCTACTGCTCCAGTGGTGGCGGTGTCGGTGATGGTGTATTGGCTGTTGATGCCATTGGTGCTGGGGCCACAGCCGGTAATGCCATAGCCAGTCTTGCCATTGCCGTCTTGGAGGGTGTTACTGCGGGCGGCGTTAATTTGGACGTTATTAACACCAGCGCCATAAGTTGAGGCGCTGAGGTAGGCGATGGCACCCCACTGGTCGTTCTTTAGCATGGTGGAGTTGGTGGTGGCGAGGTTGTGGGTGTTTTGGGTGATGGTGGTGCCGTTGCCGCCGGTTGGTTTGGTGACACCGATACTGCCGGAGATGTCGAATTGGACACCGATGTATTGGGATATTTGGGATTTGAGGTTGGGTTTGATGGTGGGGGCGGTGATACTGCCGGTGGTTTCGAATTTGCCGACCCAGAGGCCGTTTAGTTCTTGTGTGCCGAAGGTGAATGCTGGGTGAGTCGCCCAGTCATTGTTGGTCGCAGGATAGGCTTTTTCGTAATCAGTGGCGGTTTGATTTTCGAATTTGATGTTGAAGTTGGTGGGGGTGGCAATCACTGGGTCGGTGGCATTGCAACGGAAAACTTGGTAGCGATAGCGCGGGATGTAGACCCAGTAACCCAACACGTCGGTTTCGTCAACTGTGACGCCGGAGGTGTTTTGGTATTTGCTGAGGGAGGTTGTGGTGACGGTGATGGCGTTTGCCCATTTTTGGGTGGTGTAGTCATACCAGCTGGGGTTGGTTTGGTCGATGGTTTGCCATTGGGGGGTTGTGGTGTTTCCAGTGTAGATGATTGGTATCATGTTTTGGTCAAGGTCAACAGTGATGGCGGAGTTGTCAGTGGAGAGTCCAGCGCTTTCTTGTCCGGTGGCTGTGTAGTCGTTGGTGTTGGTGCAGGCTTGGGCGGGGTTGGTGATGGGGGGTAGAGTGGTTGGGGTTTCGTCATAGGCGATGTCTACTGTATAGGCACCAATGTTGGGGCTAGCGGGAAGGGTGATGATGACTTTGAACTTGGTGGTTTCTCCGCTTGCAATTCCAGACAGGTCGTTGTTGCTGGTGAGGATGGCAGTGGAGGAAGAAGACAAATCACAAGCCATGCTTGAAGTGCAGGTGGAGGTTTTGCCATCAGTCATATTGTTAGGTTCGTCAGGATCGGGATAAATCTGGATGTTGGAGCCAGTGGGGAGGTTGGAGGTGAGGGTGGCGGTTAAGGTATAGCCAAGAGTGGCGGAATAATCAGTAACGTTGACTTCGGAGGTGCGGGTGATGGTGGTGATATTGGTATCTTGGGTGGTGGTGATGGTTTGGTTGTTGTCAATGACGGTGATGTTGCTTGTGGTGGCTTCGGTAGGAGCAAGGGAGCGATAAAATACCAGAGTCAAAACCCCGACCAAGACAACTGACACAGTCGAAATGAGGAGTTTGGAGTATTTGGGAGATTTGGGTAAATTAAGGTGTTCCTCTCTAAAAGAATGTACACCCCTAAATAGCTTTGTGTTGGCAGCAGTAATAACCAAATGGCATATTTTATTCTTCAGCCGGCGCGGATCTCTCTCTCTCTCTCTCTCTCTCTCTCTCTCTCTGGCTAATCGCATTGATAGTCCTTTCGTCTTATTCATTAGCCTCTCCAGTCAGAACCATTGTATTGGTATAATTGGCGCACGGCGGTTGAGCGTAATTGGTTTTCACACCAAAGTGAAGATAAGCGACGTCTTCAATGGGTGCGGCGACGTTGCTCTTGTTTTCAAGAATTGTCGCACCGGCAACAGTGCTGGGAATGGGGTACCACGCGTTTTCGCTCGGAGTATCCGTACTGGCGGTATAGCTGAAACCCCAAGTGTTGGTTTTCAGCGTGTTGCCATCAGTTGCGTTATTAGTTGATGGGATGGTGTAGCCACCACAAACCAAGCTGTTGCTGCTATCTGTGTATGGTGCCATAGAGAGGGTATATCCCGTTGCGGTGGTTTCTACCATTACTTCCGTATAGTCCGAAACTATACTGCCTGGCACAGCTGTCAGATTGACATTAGACGTGCTCAAAGTAAGATAAACCGGCGTTTTGATGATGATGTTATACCGCTGAATATTGTTGGCTGGCGGAACATTTGGGTCGGCATTGATAATAATTTCATAACGTTGGACGTTTTGCGCCGGCGCATCCGCATAGACCGTCCCAGAACCCAGTCCCAAAAGCCCGCAAACCACCACCGCAAGACCCAGCAATAGACCTTTTGTTCTCAAGCTCATGCCACATTACCTCCCATAAACATAATAACCCCATTGTAGCATAAGCACCAATCCAAAAGCAAGCGTTTTTGTGAATAAAAAGTTGCTTGTTGGTTTTCGTCACGGACGAAAAGCTACTAATAGATAATTCTTGGTCATACCAACGTTGGGGTTTATTGGTGGTTGGTTTTGAAGTTTATGGTGATAGTACTCCTGCCATCTACCCCAGACCCCTCAAGGGGCCAATGCCCAAGCAATTACTATTAGCTAGCTTTTCTGTTGGGATAGATGGGAGTTTTTTAGTCGCACAACACAGATTGCAGACTTTTTTCTCTGTTGCGGGTCAGACCTTGCTTTGTTGCAGATCTTGCTTTGTTGCAAATCGCAAAACACTGAAAAAACTTGACTAACCCCCATCAAGGTCTTGTTGGCGCCAACCCCCACTTCACAGGGCTCTTCAATCTGTGACGACAGATTGAAGCGAGGAACCGACTGCCACCAATAACGATTGGATGGCACGGTTCTGTACCTGTGAACGTGGGTGGTTGTGCAACAAGAGCGGCAGGAAGAACATACCAACACAAGAACTATACCAGCAAGACCAACAAGAAAACTGCACCAAAAAAACCCAAAAAAAGCTTTTTCCTCGCCCTGTTGTGTTATAATCATCCTCATGAGAGTTCTGGGCATTGACCCCGGCACGGGGATTCTGGGGTTTGGCGTGGTGGAGGTGGACGCAAAGCGCCACATGCGCATGGTGACCGCCGGCGTGATTACCACGCCGCCGCACACGTCGCTGGAAGTGCGGTTGGCGGACATTTTCGACGGGCTGACGGAGATTATCACGGAAACTCGCCCCCAACAAGTCGCCATCGAAAAACTGTTTTTCGCACAAAATATCACCACCGCCATCTCGGTGTCGCACGCCCGCGGCGTGGCAATGCTCGCCGCCCAAAAGCAACTTTTGCCGATTTTTGAATACACGCCTTTGCAAATCAAGCAATCGCTCACGGGGTATGGTCGCGCGGAAAAAAAACAGGTTCAGGAGTTGGTGCGCGTTCAGTTGCACCTCGCAAAGCCCCCAAGACCCGACGACGCCGCCGACGCACTGGCCGCCGCCATCACCCACATTTTGATGCACAAAGCCGCGCCCGCCGCCGCGTGATTTCCGGCTTGACGCGGCAAAAAAAGTACGCCCTCATAAAGAGGGCGAAAGGTTAACGATTTTTGCGCAGCGCTTCTTCAAAAAATTGTTTGAAGGTTTTTTCGGGCGAGGCTGAATTGCCGGCAGTTGACAGACCGCGCTTTTGATTGTTGTATCGACTTTTGCCATGATTTTTGTCGCGATGCAACAGCTCGTCGCGACGATAAAAGGCGCCACTAATTTCGCTGATTTTTTCAACTTTATCGCTCATCGTAAGATCCATCCTTTTCTTTTTCACAAAATTATAAGGATGTTCTTATCATACATCATTACATCAGATTGTCAACTTTTTGTGGGCTTGTTTGTATATCTCCCCTGCCGGTCTTGTTGGTTTTGCCAAAAAACTATTTTTTGTGCATTGTTGCATAATTATCGCCCCCGTCAAAGAGGCTTTGCTGTTCGCCGAGTGCAGCCAAATCGGTTAAGGCTGAAGGGTGTGGGGTGCCCACACCTTAACCGATTTGACGCGAAAC
>JAISOF010000013.1 GCA_031275815.1 Candidatus Nomurabacteria bacterium | reverse complement strand
AATAACGCCAACATCACCGACCCAACCAGTCAAAGCACGACTATTACTTGCGAGACGCCGGCTGCCGCAGTTGGAACGTATCGCACGGTTGTCAAAACTTGGGGCGGAACAACGCCCGACACGCCAAGTGATGATTATACTTATCAACCACCAGTTCCCGACGCTCAGTGGGTCAAAGCCGCCAGCGACAACACCACCGCCCTAGTTAGCATTACCGGTGATTCAGCGTCAAGCTTCACAGTTGACTTAGACGACAATATGATACCAGTGGTCAACCTTGTCAGCGACGGCTCTTACCCCAGCAATTGGTGTAATTATGACGAACAGCAGTGGTGCAACGCTGTAACTGTCAAGTCAGCCAGCCTAGCAGCTTACCAAAACGCCACAATTGGCACGCCAATAGCCGAAAACGATATATTAGGCTATTTCGTCTATATCCCCCGCTATGCTTACGAAGTCCAACGCTTTTCTCCCACCGACCCACCATCCTGCGGTCCCGCCAGCACCAACAACCCCGGTGGCGTCACTGGAACTTGCAGCACCACCTTATCTAACGGTCAATACGGCCCCAGAAACTTCAATATCCAGTTCCAAAAGTCCACCGACCCAGTCCTCACTCCCACTGCCGTTGGCGACTATGCTACCCACCCCGCCTTTGAATTCACTTCTGGTGCTACTACCTACCACCTAAACGGTCTCTGGGTCGGTAAGTTCGAAACTACCGGCACAAGCGGATCCTTAACCATCAAACCCAACCAAACCAGTTTGCGTAACCAAAACGTTTCACTAGAATACGACCAAGCCAAACGCATCGGAGCAATTGACAGCACCGCCGAAAGTTACGGTGGCCCTGCCTACCTGAACGGTGCTAATACCGTCACCATCCCTCAAAACCAACATAATCTAACTACCACCAAATCCCATATGTTCACCAACAACGACTGGGGCGCAGTCATTTACCTTGCCACTAGTATCTATGGTGCTGGTGATGAAACTTTCGCTGACGGCACCAACCTCAACGACTATGGTGTAGTCGGCAAAAACGCCAACAGCGGCTATGTAACTGGTTGTGGTCGTAACGCCACTCACAGCGATGACGCCAGCAGCTACGCTGGTGGCACCACCTGCACCCCCACCAGCGACAACGTCAACCGCTCCTACTACACTCCATTAGGACTAGAAACCTCCACCACAGGCACAGTTTACGGCGTTTACGATATGGTCGGTGGAGCTTATGAACACACAGTTTCTAACTCTAATTCTACAGTTGGTAGCGCTGGCTTTAGCACTCTACCAAACGGTTCGTATGGTGTTAATTATCTTTTTAGCGGAACCGGAACCCAAGATACCAACTTTCAACAATGCACTTGGACCACCTGTGGTGGACAGGGACTTTATGAAACCACTTTCGTTGCTTCCGTTTCTAGTAATGTCCAGTCTTGGTCGCGTGATTCCTCGCACTTTGTCATCTCGTCCTACCCGTGGGCGGGCCGTGGTGGCGCCTGGAGCGACAATTATTACACAGGGTTGTTCCACTCGGGCAACTACACTGGTGTGGCCAACAGTAGCGGCGGGTTTCGGGTCGGGTTGGGGGAGTTTTGATGATGTCGGACGAAATACGGTTACAAAATGAACTAACTTTTTACGAGTTTGTTAATTCAGTTAGTGAAGTAATTACCCATCGGGCGGACGACGGGAAGTTATATGAGACTCGTTATTATGATGGGAGTGTGATTGCTGAATTGGCACGGCGTTTGCGGTCGGAGGAGGCTAAGACTTTGCGAGAGTGGTTAGACGGAAAGAATTAGCGATTTGCCTATTGACACGGCGCCATAACTTTGCTATACTGTGATTACAACACGGCGCTTCGGCGTAACCGAGAAACCCTGACTTTTGAAAGTCGGGGTTTCGTCTTTTAACCATACTCGACCGGTGTTAAAAATCTGGGATTTAGCAGCCTTTTCGAGGCGTTTTTTGTGGGTGTTCCACGTGTTGTAGTTGCGGGTCATAGGATATATTCTAGCACAATTTAGCGGTGAATGGTATGTGTTTGTTGGTGATAGCTTTCCCCACTTAGTGAAATAATTTTGTGCTGTTTTCCCCCTGTCGGCTGGTTTACCTTTGGGGCAGTTAGTGAAAATGTGGGGCGAACAAAAACTTCGGTTTTATTAACTTTTTGTAGCAAAGTGGGTTCGAGTGGTTTTGTAAAATCGCACCAGATTAGGATTTTCTTCAAGAAAATCCTAATCTGGTGCCCGAGAGAGGACTTGAACCTCCACACCTTGCGGCACATGCACCTGAAGCATGCGTGTATACCAATTTCACCACTCGGGCCACAAGGGTATTATAACTCAAACTTGCAGGCAGGGCAAGAGTCAGCCACTCGCTCCGAAAGTTTTTTCGTAATCGCGCCAGAAGTCGCGGCGGGTGGCGTACATTTTCGAGATGGCGACGTGGTACTTGGCCTTCAGGCGCGCGTTGCCCACGTCAATGCGCAAATCTTTCCAGCGCTCCGCGATGTTGGGCAGAGTCGTGTCCATCAGAACTTTATCAGCGATTTGGTCGCGAACAGGCTTGGAGTTGAGCAAGCCGAGCAAGGCAAACGGCGTGAGTCCGTGCGGGTTGTTTTCCCGCACTCTGAGCACCAAAATCTCTCTTGTCAGGATGGAGTTCAAATCTTTTTCATACAAAATGCCGACGTCACCAATGCGATAACTGCCCCGTCGCACAAAAACAATATCTTTGGCCCTCAAGGCTTTGGCGGGTGACCATAGCCGTTGATATTCGCTTTCCGGAATGTCGTCAAGGCGGTTGTGGGCGACTTCGAGGTTCACGATATCCTTGACGCGGACGTACGGGTGCGATCCCAGCCCTTTCAGGTAGCTTTCGGGTGAGCCGTGTCCGTCGAAGTATTCCAGTGTTTTGTCCGCTATCAAGTCGCCCAACCGCACAGAGGCGGCGTCGGCAGTTTTGATAAAATACGGGCGCGCCACCAACAAGTCATCCGCCAAAATTTGGCTGGCGGGAACGGTTTTGATAAGGGTGGGGTCGAGCTTCCTATCTCCGCGGAGCATTTGGATGATGGCTGGAATGTCGTCCGCCACCAAATCCGACGGCACGTGGTGCTCGTCCAAGCGAAACTTTTCGTTGCCGGAACGGTTGTGCCCGATTTCTTGCACTTTGATGGCGGTGATGAAAGCTTGTTGCGGGCGGTTTTTCTGCACAAACACCACGCCGGTTTTGGCGTTGTTATATGGTCGGAATGTATCATGCGGAAGATCAATAATGTGCGTGATGTTGTGCCCAAAAAACAGCTTTTTCCTGGCCGCTTGGTTGCTTTCGGAATGGAAAATCGTTTCTGGCAAAATAATACCCATCACGCCGCCGTCTTTCAAATATTTTTGGCATTGCTCGACAAACGCCAGCTCGATTTTGTTGCCAAACTCAAACTGCCGAGCGACGGCGAGACTCAGTTTCAGCTCTTTGCCAAACGGCGGGTTGGTGAGGATGATGTCAAACTGCTTGCCGGCAATTTTGGTGCTCGTCAGATTTTTCCAGCCGCCCTCATCCAGCGCGTCTTCAACCAAAATACCGCTTTTGCCATCACCGATAATAACCATATAAGCTTTGGCAATTTTTGCCAAAAACGCGTCTTTTTCAATGCCGATGAGGTGGTTTTCGGCATATTTTTGTTGCAATTCGTGTTTTTTCGAGGGCGACAGTTGGCGGCTGTTGATGTCGCGCCAAACCTGGAACATGCTTGCACTGAGAAACCCCGCCGTGCCACAGGCGGGATCGAAAACGCTCATATTTGCTTTCGGCTGAGCAATTTCCACCATCAGTTTGGCGACATTGGCGGGCGTGAAAAATTGTCCTTGCAGACCTTTGGTGGCGTCACTGATGATACTTTCAAAAGCTTCCGAAACGGCATTTAGTGGCGATTTTTCAAGGGAAATGCCCTGCAGCTGTGTCACGATTTTCAAAATAACGCCATCGCCAAGCGTGATTTCGTCCGATTTGTCAAAGGTGCCTTTCCAGCGGGTTTTGGCTTCTTTGAACTTTTGCCTGATTTTGGTGGCGGTGATTTTGGCATCGTCCTGCCACACCCGAAAATCCGCCCAGTCTTCGCAGTCAAAATAGCGCTCGTCGTATAATTTGGTGAGAATCAAAAGCGCCAACTGGTTCAAGATGGCCTCATTGCGGGTTTCTCTTGACGCGCCGGCGACAATTAGTGCTTTGAGGTTGCGAAAAATAGCTTTGAGGTTGTGCGCCGGAACCAAGTTTTTGCGTCGCAGGGCGGGATTTTCGAGCGGAAATCGAACCGTATTCCGGTGGCTCAGCCCTTTGGGGGTTGGTCGGAGTGCTGTTTTGACCTTGGAGGGGGCTACTATTTCCGTTATCATGCCAAAAATCATACCACACAATACAATCGATATAAAAGCAATAGCAAGATCTTCAATTCCAACCCAAACCCGTCCACCCCGCCAAAAAACCAAAAAGACATCCCCCGCCAAAACCCTGTAGAATAACGTCTGTAATAACAAATTAATCTATAGGAAGGAGACAAGGTAATGTCTTACTCACATCTTACCACGAAACAGCGGGTGGTCATAGAAACTTTAATGCAGGAGGGCTTAAGCCAGCGAGCGATTGCTAGGCAGTTGGGGGTGTCGGCGAAACTAAAAGCTCATCATGGTGTTACGGATGAGCTTAAAACTAAAATGCCTTTTAGTTTTCTCTCTGAAGGTACAGGGGGGTTAACAACTGAAAAATGGTATTAACCCAAGTCTTTAAACAGCATACTGAAGGCAGAGCAAAAAAAATTCCTCCGGCATTTCAACCGGAGGCAGAATCAAGCTAAAGCCTGACCCTGATGCGATATTTTTTGGTCGCCTCGCATGGGCTTAATTGGTTCTTTCTATTATTCGTATTCATCACCCCAGTACTGGTCGTGCCTTTCCCAGTACTCGCGGTATTTGCGATTCGTGTTGAACTTGCAATCCAAGTCCTTGCACTCTTCGCATTTACCGCACGAGCCTATCACCTTGTGCAACTTGCAACTTTCTACCTCGCTGCACGAGCTGCACTTTTCGCAATACCCCGGATCGCACAGAGGGCAACCCAGTTTCTCGCAATCATATCCATAAAAGCATTGGATATGATGGAATCCGTACCTTAGCTCACGATCTACGCCTTCATCCCAGGTTGCGCAACCCTGGCACAATTCGGCGCCCATCTCGCCGTAATGATCGCAGTCGTCCTCGTTGCAACTGCAATCATAGTACAGCTCCTTAAGAGCGTCCTCGTAACGGGGACATTCTTTGTACTCCATTTTTTCACCTCCTGCTAATGGATTAGCTTAAAAAAAACCAATTCTTAATGTACACCCACACTCTCCACTCTTCTCCGAGCAGAGTTCACCAGCGGTCATCCAGTGAACTCAACCCGCATATTCAAACATCACCGTGCCTTGACGAAACCTCGAAAGCCAGTATTTCCCACCAACACCTCAGGCCTGACAAAATATATTCTGGCTCACCCTCCCAACACATTTCGTTTGCAAATATCCCACAACCTAATTTTGATTGTTACCAGCATTATACCAAAAGTTTGATAAAAAGTCAATAGTTTTAACGCTTTTTGTATCTATTTACCACATCTTCGATTTATGATGGGATAAAACATCTCCACAAAAAACCCAAAATCAATACTAGCAAGAGCACCAAGGAGAATTAAACAGCAAGAGGACGCGAATAAAAACCAACAAAACTGCTACGCCAAAAAACATATCTTTACGCAATGTTACAAAAATGATACAATTGAATTATTATGACTCATGAAGATTGGGAGAAGTTTGGAAATGAAAAAGCGTTAGTGACCGTTTCTGGCGGGGTCGATTCCAGCGTATCGGCACTGTTGACAGAAAAGCATTTGGTGAATTATGAGTTGGTATTTGTTGATACCGGATTTTTGCGCCAGAACGAGGCGGACGCCGTGAGAACTATATTCGGCGACAAGGTGCAGGTATTGGATGCCAAAAGCAGTTTTAGTTTATGCTCAGAGGCAAAAACTTCGCACGAAAAAAGAGCAACTTTCCGGAAAGCATACTTTGACTTTATCAAAACATACGCCATAAAAAATGGTTTCAGTGCCATTGTGCAAGGCACGCAATTTTATAGTAATCAATCCAAGAGATACCACAACTTGCCGCCGGAAGATTTTTGGAATAAGGGGTTGAAAGTTATCGAACCAGTGAAAGGCTGGTCGAAAAAACAAATCCGCCAGATGGCGCAAAGTCTGGGTCTTCCGGAGGAATTTGCCAACCGAAGACCTTTTCCGGGTCCGGGTCTTTTGATCAGGTTTGGCGGGCAATATTCTGATGAAAAACTTAATTTGGTAAGACGCGCGACGCGCATAGTTGATGAGTTTGTTGGTCGTCACAAGGAAGAGTTTTCAGAATGTTATCAGATTTTTCCGTATTTGACAGAGGAGCTAGCAACATATGTTGACGCTGGAATGCAAGGCGGCTTGGGCAGGGTGCTTCTGATTAGAGCGGTCTACGACAAGAACCATGAAGACAAGTATCTTCCTTTTCGTGCGACTCCAAAATTGGAACAGGAGTTGGTGAGCAGCTTGATGTCTGTGGGCGGCATTGGGCGGGTGTGTTTTGACGCGACGCCCAAAGTCGGCTTTGGCGAAAAAGTTAGTTTTGGCGGTACGATAGAGTATCAATAGAGGTGCAATTTGCATTATAGGGAACTTAAGGTATACTATTAAACAGTTGTAACTTTACAGGGCGGTTTTGTTTTTTATCCAGACTAAGGAAGGAGAGCAAAGAGATGGTCAGATTTTTCAAGGTGAACGACGTGGTCTATGCAGTGGAATCACGCCACGTGCTGGAGCAGAAAGAGGTCGAGGAGTTGTTTTTCTATTTCAATGTCGGCAACGGTGAGCTGCTGATGAGCGACAAGCTGACGGGGCCGTATGTTGGGCCACGCCGGATGGTGGAAACGCCGTGGAGCAGCAATGCGGTGGCGGCGGTTGGCAACCCCAATATCACACGGATTGAAAAATACGCACGACTTGAGGGGCAGGATTATGATCCGATGTTGGAAGAAGTGGTTGAAACGCTTGACCAAGAGATGTTTCAGCCACAGAAGCCTGGCAAGATGTTTCAGGATGTCACGAACATCGAGGCTTTCAACGCCGACAATGGTTTGGCGCTGAGTCCGGAGGAGGTGGCGTATCTGTACGGTGTTGCGGCGAAATATGGCCGACCACTGACAGATGCGGAAATCTTCTTGTTCGCACAGGTCAACTCGGAACATTGCCGGCACAAGATTTTCAACGGCGAGTTTCGAATTAACGGCAAGGTTCAGGAAAAATCCTTGTTCGAAATGATCAAGGAAACCTATGCCAAAAACCCGAACACCGTAGTATCGGCATACACCGACAACGCCACAGCGTTCGGTGGCAAAGAGATCGACCTGCTGTCTCACAGGGACGGCAAAGTCGTCAAGAAGCCGTCCACAACTTACATCACGGCGAAAGCCGAAACCCATAACCACCCCACCGGCGTGAGCGCCTTTCCAGGTGCGGCGACGGGCACGGGTGGCGAAATCCGAGATCGGATGGCAGTGGGGCGTGGTTCTTGGCCGATTGCTGGAGGAGCGGCGTACTTTGTGCCGGAACTCCGACTGTTTGAGGAGCAACCCGTTAATATGCAAGAGCGGGAATGGCTGTATCAGACGCCGGTCGAAATGCTAATCAGAGCGTCCAACGGTGCTTCGGATTTTGGCAACAAGATTGGACAGCCGCTGATAAACGGCTCGGTAATGACTTTCGAGCAAGAAATTGCTGGCGTCAAATACGGCTATGACAAGCCGATCATGCTGGCGTCGGGCGTCGGGCTGGTCAAGGACGAAAATCTATACAAGGTCGAGCCGGCGGAAGGCATGGCGATTGTGCTACTCGGCGGGCCGAATTATCGGATTGGCATTGGCGGCGGGTCGTCGTCCAGCGTCAATTTGGGTTCACACGACAAAGTGATTGAACTGAACTCCGTCCAGCGGGCCGATCCGGAAATGCAGCGGCGGGTGCTGAAAGTGATTGAGCACTTTGCCCGCTTTGCGGATCATAACCCGATTTTGTCCATTCACGATCACGGCGCCGGCGGGCACGGCAATTGCTTTTCGGAGCTGGTCGGAGCGGCCGGTGGCGAGGTTTGGCTGGATACGTTGCCGATTGGCGACCCCAGTCTGACTTACAGTGAGATTATCGGCAACGAGAGTCAAGAGCGGATGGGGCTGTTGATTTATGAAAAAGATTGGCCGAAAATCGCTGAAGTCGCCGAGCGTGAGAACTGTCCGGCGTATTTGGTCGGGCGGATTACCGGTGATGGGCGGTTCAAGTTCATCAACCGTGAGACCGGTGAGGTGCCGTTTGATATGGCGATTGCTGATATGTTTGGCAATCCGCCGCAGACGGTGATGGAGGACAAAAAAGACGACTTTTGGCGGATCTCCGACCCCTGGTTTTTCAGTGGGGATTTCGCAACAAGAGTCGAGCGCGTGCTGAAACGACCAGAGGTAGCCAGCAAAGTCTATTTGACCAGCAAGGTCGATCGGTCGGTCTCTGGACTGGTGGTGGTGCAACAGACAGTGGGGCCGTTGCAAGCGCCGGTGGCAGATTATGGTTTGGTACGCCGGTCGCTGTTCGGCGATTCGGGCATTGCTATGTCGCAAGGCTCTGCGCCCATCCCATCGTTAATTAACGTATGGAGTGGCACTAGTCTGGCGCTGACAGAAGCCCTGACGAACATCGTGTTGTCGGGTGTGAAATCGCTCAGCGACATCGTGATATCCGCCAATTGGATGTGGCCGTGTCGCAATAAGGGCGAAGACGCCCGACTCTACGACGCCGTTCAGGCGCTCACTAACGCCGTTATGGATTTTCGTATCAACATACCGACCGGAAAAGACAGTTTGAGTATGACCCAAAAGTACCCCGATGGCGATAAGGTGATTGCGCCGGGCACGGTGGTAGTGTCGGCGTATGCCGATGTGCCTGATGTGAAAAAAGCAGTGACGCCGCAACTTGATTCGCACGCAAGCGGAACGAAGTTGGTCTGGATAAGGTTTTCACCCGATAATCCAGCACGCTTTGGTGGTTCTAGTCTTGCACTGAGCGAGGGCGAACTGGATAATATGGTACCATTCAGCTTCTTGATGGGTGACCACCGTACTAAGCGGGGCTTGGAAGCTGTTATTGACTTGGTGCAAAGCGGGCTGGTCGTTGCGGGGCACGACATCAGCGATGGCGGGCCGATTGTATCGTTACTGGAGATGGGATTTGCCGAGGGCTGTCATGCTAAGTTTAATCTGAAAAACTACAGTTCTTACAACCATCCCTTTAATTGGGCGTTCGACCAAAAGCCCGGGCTGATATTGCAAGTCAAAGACAGCGCCATGGACGTGCTCGAGCAGGCGCACGGCGTGTTTTATAAAGTGCTGGCTGATGAAATCGGTTGGGCGTTTAGCGGGCGTATCACTTTTGGTGGACACAAAATATCTTTGACCCAGGCCTATCGTCAATGGTCGGAAGCGTCGCTCAGGCTGGAAGAACACCAGACCACCGCAGAATGCGTCGAGCAAATGCGGCGCAATCTGGGCAAGCAGCCGCTGAAGTACCGTTTTCTGTGGTACCCCAAACAGCCCATCCGGGACACACAGACCGATCTGTCACCGGTGTGGGCGGCGGTGGTGACGGACGAGGGCACCAACGGCGAGGTGGAAATGCAGTATGCCTTGTTGCAGGCGGGCTTTGAGGTCAAAGAGGTCGCAATGAAGGATTTGGCGAAGGGTCGGGAGACTTTGGAGGATGTGCGAGTCGTGGCTTTCCCCGGCGGATTCTCCAATTCGGATGTTTTCGGCTCGGCGGTTGGCTGGGCGGGCAAGTTCAAGTTCAAGCCCAGAGCCAAAGCGGCGCTGGAGAACTTCTTGGCACGCCCCGACACCCTCAGCCTTGGCGTGTGCAACGGCTGTCAATTGATGGCGAAACTCGGCATCATCAAAGGCAAGAGTGGCGGGGTGCCGAAGTTGCTCCCCAATCAGTCCGGTCGGTTTGAATCCGCTTTCGTCAACGTCTATATCCCCCAAACAAACAGCGTCTGGATGAAGGGGCTGGAGGGTTATCGATTGGGCGTCTGGGTGGCGCACGGCGAGGGGCGGTTTGAGCTGCCGGAGGGGCCAAGAAATTACAACGTCACACTTCGATACTCATACAATACCTATCCGGGCAACCCCAACGGCAGCGACGGCGCAGTCGCCGGAATCGCCAGCCTCGATGGGCGCCACCTGATTATGATGCCCCACCCCGAGCGCACCCTCCACCCCAGCAACTGCCCGGATTATCCGCCGGAGCATAGAGGTGACGAAGCGACACCATGGATGTGGTTTTTTTACAATGCATATCACTGGTGCGCTGAAAACACCTGTAACAACTAATTGTACTTTACAAAACAGCCTGTCGATGGTGACGGGCTGTTTTTTTATAGGTCTATCTTCTCATTATACCACGTTTGCCAATAAAAAGCAAGTGCCAAGTCGCTACTACGAGCTAATCTTCTTTTTCTTCACCGGTCGCTTGATCGTCTCTTCAATGTCTTTCAACACAAAGCGCGCGTGAATAGCATAAATCATATCCGTGACGCCAAACACCAACATGTACGATCCGAGTATCCAAAAGACCGAGGAGCCGTCATAATCCCCAGACGCCAGCGCCACAAAACCCAGCACCGTACCGACAATGCCGGACAACACCCACATGAATCTGTCAATGTGAAAAGTGAAACTGATCAGCGCCACCAAGCAGTCGAAAATCCCGCGCGCAATCATATAGGCGGAGATGGCGACCACCAAATATTCCACTTCGCCGTTGCGGTTCAACAGCACAAAGGCGCCCACCGCCACTTCCGCCAAAGCGATGAATAGACTGAGCCCCCAATCTTTTTGGGTTTTGATGGCCATCAGCGAACGCAAGACTTCCAGCGCCCCCATGAACATCAAAACAATTGACACAATAATTGCCAATGTGTGAATTTCTTTGATATTATTGAACAATGCGAACAGCCCAAAACCGCCAGCCACCACCCCTTCCAAGAGGAATGCCCACCAGTGAGTTTCCACATATTGCTTGAAAATTGCCCTCATTTTTACTCCTTTTAATGCTTACTTAAAGTTTAGCATAACGATTTCAAAAAGCAAGAGTTTATTTGAAGAATAGGCAATGTGAAGTGGGGGTTGGTGCCAACAAGACCTTGTTGGTACAGATTTGAGTCAGACTTTAGAGTTGGAGGTTTGCCAACAAGACCTTGCCGCTTGTTATTTCAAGTTCAACCGCACCAACTCCTCCACCGCCTTTTCCGTCGTCAACCGGTTCCGAATATCCGCCCGCACCTCTGGCGTTTCCAACTGTTTCAACACTGCCTCATTATTTTTGTGCACGACCTTCAACTCCGCGATTTTCGCCGCCACTTCCTCATCTGTCACCGCAACTTTGAACTCGGCCGCCAACTTTGCCACCGTCAACCCCATGCGCACGCGTTTTTCCGCCAACGGATTGACTTCCGTCTCTTCCCATTCCGCCTCTGTCTTGTGCATATTACGCAAATATTCCGCCAAAGTCATCTTGTGAAACTGCAAATTGCGCTCAATATCTTGACGAATCAACCGCTTTTGGTCTTCCACCAAAACTTCCGGTGCCACCACCTTGCTGTTTCCCGCCAACTCCAAAATCAGCGCGTCCTTATATTTTTCGGTCGCCTCATGCTCCTTTTGGTGCGTGATATTGGCTTTGACATCCTCTTTCAACTCTTTCAAAGTCTTGAACGGGCCGCTTTTTTCCGCCAACTTGTTGTCAATTTTCGGCAAAACCACCTCGTTCACCTGCTTCAGCAAAGTCTCAAACACCACGTCCTTGCCCGCGCAAGCCTCCACGCGATAATCTTTCGGAAACTTGGTCTTGATGTCAAACTTGTCGCCGGACTCATGCCCCACCACCGCCTCTTCAAAACCGGCGATGAAAGTCTTCGAACCCAACTCCAACTTGAAATCTTTAGCCTTGCCACCCTCGAACGGCTCTCCGTTAATCCTGCCCGTGAAGTCAATCACCACCTCGTCGCCCAACTTTGCCTTGCGCCGCACCACTTTTTTCTCCGCAAAACCCTTTTGGATATTGGAAAGCACCGCTTCAATCTCCTTTTCGGAAACTTTCACCGCGTCCTTTTTGGCTTTCAGCTTTTTGTAATCACCAAGATTAATTTCCGGCAACTTCTCAACCGTCGCCGTGTATTCCGCACTTTCTCCGGGCACATATTTCTTGACCACCACATCCGGACGTCCGACATGCGCAATCTTCTGCTCGGAAAAAGTTTTCCACAACGTGTCGCCAATCGCTTGTTCCAACGACACCGACGCCAACCGATTGGGGTCGACATGCTTTTCCACCAAATTGGAGGGCGCTTTACCTGAGCGAAACCCAGCCACTTTCACCTCTCCAGCCAATTTTTCCAGCGCTTTCAACCGCGCCGGCTCCAAGTCGCTCCTGTCCAAAACGACCGTAATTTCCACCTTTACATCTGAGATTTTTTTAATACTTGCTTTCATATTTATCCAATATACCACATTTTCTGAGATATTGATACATTACAATACCACTTGCCACGCCGACATTGACCGAGCGCGTGGAGCCCAGCTGCTCGATTTGAACGATTTGGTCTGTGAGCCTCAACATGTCCGCGCTTAGCCCCGCGCTTTCCGACCCAAACACCAACACAGTTCTCATGGCAAACTGCACGGTGTTCAAAGGGCGAGCATTTTCCACGTTATTCTCCACCCCCACGATTTGATAACCGCGCGCCCGTACATCCTCCGCAAACTCGTCGGCGCTATCATGATGAAAAATATGCAAATACTTGTCCGTCGCCATCGCGCCCCGCCGATTGTAATGTTTCTTCCCGATAATATGCACCGCCCGCACGTTGAAAGCGTTGGCGTTCCTGACCACCGTCCCCATGTTGAAATCATGCGCCAGATTTTCAATCGCCACCTCCAAGTCCACCCGCGACTGGTCCAAATCCGCCACAATCGCCTCGTTCGTCCACCCCTTGTATTTGTCAATCACATTGCGCGTGTCTTCCATTATTCAATGATACCATCATCATAATCATGACGCAACTGCGACACCACATCACTCAACTGCACCGCCGTTTTCACCCCCGGATTGAAAATATTTTGTGGGTCGAAGATGGCCTTGATTTCTGCGTTGATTTCCGCCATTTTGACATCTTGTTCCGCTTCCACCACAATCGCTTTCACCCGCCCTTCCGGAGAACCGCCGGTGATACTGCCTTGCAACCGCTCCACCATCGCCGAATACCGTTTCAAAAGTTTGAACAGCAGCACGCGGTCGGACTGTTTTTTGAGATTGAGCTCCGGACGCACCGAATAGACGTTGGACAACACCGAGCCATACACCGGTAATTTCAGCCCAAATTGCCGCTCCAGCTCCGACAAACCTTTGAAAAACTCCCCCAAATATTCCTGCCGCACCAAAACGTCGTCCAGAAACGGCACCCGCGCCCCGCCACTGGTGTCGTTCAAATACGCCGACAAAATCTCCTTGATTTCCAAAAAATCCTCATAATTGTCGTCATTGCTCACGCTATAACTGATATTTTCATCAAACAACCGCACCAACCGGTGGATTTTTTTCTGTCGGGCGCGGCGACGGTGGTCGTCAAATCCAACGAGCAACAGCAGCCCGCTGGGCAAATGTTCATCGAAAAACGCCACCTTTTTGCCAGAGTTTTCCGCCTCTTTCATCAGTTCTAACTCATAAATATCCATCAAAGCCGGCTGCAACAAAGACGCCTCCATCATCACCTTGCTCGCGGTTTCAAAATCCGGAAACTCCGCCGCCAAAAACAACGGCAATTCCTCAAAAAACTCCGCCTCCAAAATCACCTCTGTCACAATCCCCAAGGTACCTTGCGCGCCAAAAAACAGTGGCAAAATATTGAATATGCCGTTCTGGCTGACCTTGACAATGTTTTTGTATCCGGAATTGTCCAGCTCGCCAACAGTCCGCAGCTCGTCAATCGCGGTCTGTTCACGCTCCAACAGGTTCGCGACGTCCCGATAAATCTGCCCCTCAAAATTGTCCGCTGCTTGTTTATGTTTCAGCATGCGCTTGGTCAATTTCGTAGTTTGGAGTACCTCTCCATTACTCAGTACAACCTCTGCCTGCTGTACATAATCCAAGATACCGCCATATTTATAGCTCATCGGACCGAAGTAATTGTTGCCAATCAGCCCGCCAATCGTGCGGTCGGTCGCCGCAATCGGGATGGTCAGCCCGTGCAAACTGAGCGCATTGTTCAACTCGCGCAAACTCACGCCGGTTTGCACCCGCACCAGTTTCTGGCGCGGATCAATCTCCAAAATCTTATTCATCTCCTCTTTGAAAGACACAATCACGCCGTTGCCAATCGCCGCGCCGGTCTTGTCCGTGCCCTTGCCACGCACCGTCAACCCCAAACTGATGCCCTTCTCTGCCAACTCAAACGAAAACCGCGCCAACTTCCGCACATCCGAAGTGGTATTTGGCACCGCCACCAACTTGGGCTGAATCTCCAAAATGCTCTTGTCGGTGGAAAAAGCCGAAAGCACCCGCTCAGCGGAATACACATTCCCGCTGATATGTCGATTCAAATACCTCGCCAACCTGTTCATTCTCCCCATTGTAGCACAAGCGGATTAGAATGCAAAGGTTTTTGTGGTATTTGGGGTTTTGGGTTTTTGAAGTTTTTGGTGATAGTCCTAAATCTTGTCACCCGTATCCCGCCTCTTGACTTATCGCTGGTTGCTTCGACTCTGTCGGTCGCCCTCTTGGGCTGGTTCTTTGCGGTTGTCATGAGCTTGGTGGCGACGACTGCGTTTGATTTTCTTGCCTGTCCTCACACTGAGTTCGCGACAGGTCGCGGTGGCAGAGCGATCAATTGCCCCCCCCCCCGCGCACTGTTTTACACCCACAACTTAGGCCGCCAACCGTCTGGCAACACCCTCAATAGCAAGGGACTGAATAGCAAGGGACTGTCCCTCCACAGGGGTGCCAAATGCGGATTTGGTGCGGGGTGGGATTTTGTGATAAAATGTTGACATGATAGATTTAGTGATTGTGGGTTCGGGGCCGGCGGCGTTGTCGGCGGCGATTTATGCGGCGCGGGAGCACCTCACGACGGTGGTGTACGAGCGGAAGACGATTGGCGGATTGCTTTCGGGAATCAGCAAGATTGAAAATTACACGGGTTTTGGCGCCGGTTCTGGCGCGGAGCTGGCAAAGATTATGCGGGCTCAGGCGGAGCATTTTGGCGCGGAGATTAGGTATGGCGAGGTGACAGAGGTGAGGAAATCGGGCGAAAAGTTTGAGTTGATGGTGGACGGCGAGGCAGTGGAGGCACTTGCGGTACTCGTGGCGACGGGCTCGGAGCCGGCAAAATTGGGCGTTGACGGTGAGGATTTGAAAGGCGTCAGTTATTGTGCGACCTGCGACGGTGCGTTTTTTGAGGGCAAAACAGTGGCGGTGATTGGCGGTGCCAATTCGGCGGTGCAGGAAACCTTGTTTTTGTTGAAATTTGTACGAAAAGTGATTTTGATTTCGCACAGTGAGGTCAAGGCGAGCGAAACTTTGAAGAAAAAACTGGGGGCGTTGGTGAAGGCGCAAAGGGTCGAGGTTTTGGAGAATCTGGAGCCGGTGCGCTTCGTGGGAGCTGGGCGCGTGGCGGGAATTGAGGTGAACGACGGAAAAACCATCCGCGAGGTCAAGATTGATGGCGTTTTTGTCTTTGTCGGACATCGACCCGCCACCGGATTTTTGGCGGGACTCGGTGTGGAATTGTCAGAAAGGGGCGCGGTGATGACCGACGACCGAATGATGACCAAAGTCGCCGGATTGTTCGCGGCGGGTAGCGTGCGGGATGGCGCAGTCGACCAAGTCATTACCGCCGCCGGTGAAGGCGCCGCCGCCGCCGTAGCCATCCGCAAATATTTGCAAAAATAAAACTTTTTTTGTAAAATATACCTTGCCGCATAACCCCACCCCACAGGTGCAGAACCGTGCCATCCGGTCGTCACCGGTGACAGTCGGCTCTTCGTTTCATTCTGTCGTCACAGATTGAAAAGCCCTGTGAAATGGGGATTGTGCAACAAGATATATTATAAAAGGAGGAGTATGGCGGATTTTAACAAGATTTTGGACGCGGGGGATTACAAGCACGGTGAAATCAACGTGGTGATTGAGATTCCAAAAGGCAGTGTGCAGAAAATTGAGTGGCGACGCAATTTGGGGTGTTTTATGTTGGATCGGATGGAGCCGGAAGTGTTTGCCAAACCGGCGAATTATGGTTTCATCCCGCAAACTTTGGATGAGGACGGCGACGAATTGGATGTGCTGCTGATTTCCGACCAAAAGCTGACTACTGGGGTTTTCGTTAAAGCCAAGATTTTGGGTGTGATGCACTTTGTGGATGACGGCGAGGTGGACGACAAAATCATTGCAGTGGTCGCGGATGACCGCAATCTTGGGGATATTTATGAGACTTATGAGGATTTGCCAAAACAGTTAATCAAGCAAATTGAGTTTCATTTCAGCCATTACAAAGACTTGAAAAAGCCGGACAGCACGGTTGTGAAAGGTTTTGCTGGAGTGGACGAGGCCAAGAAAGTGGTTTCTGACGCTATCAAAAGGTGGGAGAAACAGTAGTAACCGTTGACTTTTTGGTGTTTTGTGATACAATGAAAGTATCGGCTGAGCAAGCCGCGTGTTTTGGCGAGTTCGCTCGTTTTTAACAGTTTGGGATTGCGTTAAACACTTCTTTTGATGATGGAATCGGTTCACAGAGCCGGTTTGGGTTTGGTACTTGCGCACTACTGGGGACATAAAGGTGTTTCCGGTAGTGCGCGAGTGTTGGCTGGCGCACTGCTTAAGATTTTTAGTTTTGGTGGTGTGTGAGCCACAAGCATAAAAAAGGAGAAAAAAAATGGAAAAAATAGTACTGTTCGGTATTGTAGTCATTGCTGTAGCGACAGGTATCTTTTTTCTTGTTGGATACCTACAAAAGCGCTCAGCGCATTCAGCTCAACAAGCGCCCGCGCCGTCGGCAACCGCCACATCCGCGGCGGAACAGCTCCGAAATGATCTGGAGCGCTCCGCTCGGAGGCTTTTCGAAATCCAGCAAAGGCTGGAAAACGAGCGGGGCGACCTCAAAAAGGTCTTCGCAGAATGCGCGGATGAAATCGGCCACCAGGTCGATCAAATCCACGCGCTGGCGATGGTCTACGGGGACTTTTTCCCGAATTCCCGCCAACGCGCAGAAGAGTTGCTCCGAGAGGCCGCAGGTCTCGGAGGGCATCTCAAGTGGCATGCGGAGAACGAAGATCCGCAATTGCCGACCACCCCATGAAAACGCAACCACCTCCCTCGGCGAGCCTCACACCTCGCCGCGCACCTTGAAAAAAGACCGCCAACACGGTCTTTTTTCACGTTTTGCCGCGTTTTGAGGTTTTGTTGCATAATCACCTTTGTCCTACTTGCCGGTTTTGTTGGTGTGATACTCTTGTTGGTGCAATTCCCTTGCCGGTTTTCTTGGTATAGTTCTTTTGTTGATATGTTCTTCCTGCCGCTCTTGTTGCACAACCACCCACATTCACAGGTACAGAACCGTGCCAGCCAATCGTTATTGGTGGCAGTCGGTTCCTCGCTTCAATCTGTCGTCACAGATTGAAGAGCCCTGTGAAGTGGGGGTTGGTGCCAACAAGACCGGTCGGTATGGTTTGTCATATCACGCCCCTATATGTTACAATATAAGCTGTGCGTATCAAACACCAAGTTCGAGCTTTCTTGAAAAACATCTGGACCAAACGGATTGTCTGGGCGTTGCTTTTTCTGGTATTTTTCGTGGCTTCAAGTGTGGCGTTGACTCTGTTTTTGGAATATCGCCACTTCATGGGCGACACGTTGGAACTGAACCATTTTGCCGACGTTCACACTATCATGTTCATTTTCAACGGGTTGTTGGTGGCTTTGATGTTGCTGTTTTTGACGGGAATCACGGGGGCGCCCATTGTCAGCGTCGGCGTCCTCTTCTCATTTTTCACCATCATTACTTTCATCCACATCAACAAGTTTGCCGCACGTGGCGCGCCGCTCTTGCCCGAAGACTTTGAAATGGCATCCGAGTTGGAGGCACTGTCTAGCATGTTCAACATGTCCGCCCTCGTCAAAACTTTGGTAGCAGTGGCATTGGCACTGTTCGTGTCGATTGTGTTGCAACATTTTATCAACCAAAAATCCGCCCGACTTTTCAAAATCCCCAAACCCTTGACTTATGCCATACGGGGGTTCATTGTCGTTGCTAGCGCGTGGGCATTCGTTGGTCTGACGGCGGACATTCGCCACCGCACCGGTGAAAACTTTCAAACGTGGGAGTTTTTGGGGCGCAAGACCGAACTGGTGGCTTGGGATCAATACGGAAATTATGCCAACAACGGGTTTATCGTCGGTTTTTTGTATAATTTGTCGCCGTATAAAATCGAGCCACCCGCCGGCTATGACGCCAGCGCCATCCGCAAAATCAAGCAAAAATATCAAGAAATGGCGGACGCGGCAAACCTGACGCGCCTTGACCCAGCCTTTGAGGACATCAACATCGTGATGGTGCTGTGCGAAAGCTGCGTGGATATGCAAAATCTGGAGGTGTATTACACCCACACCGGTGGCGACATCACGCCCAACCTGCACGACATCCAGCAAAAATATCCGCACGGTGAAATGTTTTCGCCGGAATACGGTGGTGGCACAGCCAACGTGGAGTTCGAGGCTTTGACGGGGTTTTCAAATTATTTTTATGCCGTAATGCCGTTCGTGCACATCATCTCCAAAAACGGGCAATCGCTGTCCGCCGCATCGTCTCTGAATCTCGGTGGCTATCAAAGCATTGGGTTGCACGCTTATTATCCGAGCATGTACAAGCGGGATATTGCGTATAAAAATCTGGGGTTCAGCCGTTTTTATGGCTTCGAGGATTTTTCGTTCCAAGCCAAAAACGGCAATTCCACTTTCATCAACGATGCCTCGTCATATCAAGAAACGCTTGCGCGCTTGCAAGTTACCGATCAAAAAATGTTTATTTCGCTGGTTACGATGGAAAACCACATGCCGTACGACAACACTTATGACGAACACCATTTTGTTTCCACCACCACCATTGAGGGCGTTGACCATCACCAGTTGGAAAATTATTACGAATCTTTGTATCATGCCGACCAAGCGCTGGGTAATTTCGTGAGGGAACTGGACAATTTTGACGAAAAAACGGTGGTGTTGTTTTATGGTGACCATTTGTCCGGCGCCCTCAGCGACATGCCGGAGGCCGCGCTGGCGGATGGACTGATGCATAAAACGCCGTTCTTCATTTATGCCAATTTTGATATCGGCGAGGCCAAAAGTCTCGGCACGTTTTCACCCAATTATTTGTTCGACATCCTGCTGGACACGCTCAATTTCCAGAAAGTTTCAAGATATTATCTGTTGGACGATCTCAAAAACTCGGTGCCGATTTTGACGCGCTCGTTTTATCACGACCACGAGCTCGCACCCAACGCAGAACTGTCCGCATATGAGCTGGTGAGTTATGATTTGTTGTTCGGCAAGCGATATTGGATTGAAAATTAACTATTCAAATATTCGTCAAGCGTTGACAGCTCGCCGTTTTCCATGTTTTTCACCATCATATTGCCGGTTTTCACTTCTTCTTCGCCCACCACAATCACGTGAGGAATCCGCGCCTTGTCGGCATAACTCAATTTTTTGCCGATTTTGCCGTCTTCCAAAAAGATATCCACAGTTTTTCCGGCGTTTTTGATGGTGTTGGACAAGATATAGCAATATTCAAACTGCTGTTTGGAAAACGGCACCACAAGCACGTCAATCGGTGAAGTCTTGGTCGTTGCCAGAGCGCCATTTTCTTGCAAAACATAAAACAACCGCGTCAGACCAATGCTGGCACCCACGCCTTGAAAATGCTCGTTGGAGTAATTGTCTGTCAAATTGTCGTAACGCCCGCCACTGCTCACCGAACCGACTTCCGGAAAGTCATTCAAAATCGTTTCATACACAGTGCCCGTGTAATAATCCAGCCCGCGCACAATCATCAAATCGATTTTGGCGTTCTCCACACCCTTTTTCGCGAGCAGCTCCATCACGGTTTCCAGTTCGCTCAGTCCCGCCACAAAATCCGCAGTATCCACTTTCAATGCTTTCAATTTGGTGAGTACCTCCTCATTGGTACCAGAAGTGTTGATGAATTGCAAAATCTGCTGGGTGGTCTTTGAATCGATTTTCAGCCGCCGGAATTGCTCGGCCAGCTCCTCCGCCGGAATCTTTTCCGCATCATCAATAACATGGCTGACCGCCAAAATATCCCGCAAGTTCAAACTCTCCAAAAACCCATTCAACAACTTACGGTTGCTCACCCTCAAAGTGAACTCGCCAAAATTGAGCTGTTTATAAATCTCATAAATCACCCCAATCACCTCTGCGTCATAAGCAATCGACAGCTCGCCCCGCCCAATCACGTCGCAATCGCATTGATAAAACTCGCGATACCGCCCGCGTTGCGACCGCTCGCCACGATAATTTTTCCCGATATTGCTGACTTTGAATGGAAAAACCAAATCGCGTTGGCTCCTCGCCACATAAGCCGCCAGCGGCACCGTGTGGTCGAACCGGAGCGCCAAACGACTCTCGCCTCTCTGCAACCGATAAATCTGCTTCTCCGTGTCGCCCCCCGCTTTCGCGAGCAAAATCTCCTCGCGATAAATCAAAGGCAAATCCACCGCCAAAAAACCATTAGCGTGATGTACGTCAGCAATCACCTGTTTAATCTGATTGAAAACCCTCTGGTCGGCTGGCAATAACTCCATAAAACCAGAAAGCGGAGCAAGGTTTACCTTTTGCATATCTGTCCTTTCTTTATTGACATTCACTATTATATCACATACAATGTTAGAAGTGGCGCTTTAGCTCAGTTGGTAGAGCAGAGGCCTGAAGAGCCTTGTGTCCCCAGTTCAAGTCTGGGAGGCGCCACCACAGACCAAAAACCACCTTTGATGCAAAGGTGTTTTTTGGTTTTGGGGTGAGTGATCGGACTTGAACCGACGACCTCCTGGACCACAATCAGGAGCTCTAACCAACTGAGCTACACTCACCATAATCTTGACTGGTGGCTTTGGCATTATACCATAAGTGTCGGTCAAGTGCCAACTTTAAGCGTTAATTACGGTTTCAATATTCGCGCCCAATCTGTTCAGTCTCTCTGTGAAATCTGCATAGCCACGATTTATGGCATAAATATTGCGCAAAATGGATTTTCCTGACGTCGCAAGCATTGCCAGCATAATCACCATCGCGGGACGTAACGCGGGCGGCGTCATCATGTCGGCGGGGCGCCAATTGGTCGGGCCGTCCACAAACACGCGGTGCGCGTCCAGCAGCTGCACTTTGGCGTTCAGCCGCGACAATTCTGTGAAATACAGCGAGCGATTCTCAAACACCCAATCGTGAATCAAGGTGCGACCTTCCGCCGTCGCCGCAATCACCACAAAAAACGGCAAATTGTCAATGTTCAGTCCGGGGTACGGCATGGGGTGGATTTTGTCGACCGGCGCAAACAGCGTGGATTTGTGGATGGTGAGATCCACCAGCCGCGTTCTGCCGTTGTTTGAAAAATACTCATCTGACAGCGTAAATTTTAAGTTCATGCTTTTTAAAATCTCCAACTCAATTGCCAGAAACTCAATCGGCACGCGTTTCACCGTAATTTCCGATTTGGTCACAATGCCCGCCGCCAAAAAACTCATCGCCTCAATCGGGTCTTCACTCGGACAATATTCAATCGGCTTGTTGATTTTGGACTTGCCACGCACCACCAAAGTCGTCGTGCCTATGCCGTCGATTTGCACGCCAAGCTTTTGCAAATAAAAACAGACATCTTGTACCATATAATTGGAGCTGGCGTTGACGATGGTGGTTTTGCCACTCCACAGACTAGCGGCAATGATAGCGTTTTCAGTCACAGTATCGCCACGCTCAATCAGTACAATCTTTTTGTCGCCTTTCTCCGTTTCCTTGACAACCGCTGAATAAAAACCGTCATCGCACCTCGCGTCAATTTGCAACCCAAAGGCGTGTAGGGCTTGGAGGTGCGGTTCAACCGTTCTCTCACCCAACGAACAGCCACCGGCAAACGGCAGTTTGAACTTGTTGAACTTGTGCAACAGGGAACCCAGCAACAGAATAATGCTGCGGGTTTTGCGCGCGGACTCCAGATTGATGTGCTCAATATTCAAGATTTTGGGCGGGTCGATTTCCAAATCTGTCTTGCCGTTCACCCACTTCACTTTCACGCCCATGCTCTTGAAAACCTCAATAATTCGCTGCACTTCCTCAATTTTGGACACATTTTTCAGGGTCGTTTTGCTACCGTTGAGCAGCGAAGCCGCCAAAAGCCCCATACACGAGTTTTTGCTGGTATTCACTGCAACCTCGCCACTCAACTCCCGCCCGCCGTTGATATAAAACGCCGTTGAGCTGTTGTCGTTCACTGACAAAAGTTGAATATTCAGCGCTTGATTGATGTGGGACACCATATCAAGGCTGATATTTTGCCGTCCGTTTTCCACGCGGTTGATGGCACTTTGCGAAGTGCCTAGCTTTTTCGCCAAATCCAGTTGCGTCAGATTACGCTTAACCCTCGCCCGCTGAATAGCGCGCCCAACTTCCACTTTATAGTCAATTTTTTTCACCACAGGCATTATATCATATATAATATATACATGAAAGTCTTTTCTCCCCATGAAATTGACGCTATCAACGAGTTTTTGAGCGTTGGGCGGGTGGCAAGCCACCGACCACAGTCATTTCCGCCAGCGGTGGCACTATTGAGATTTTGCGTCAGGGCAGGTTGGAGATTACCCAATCCACATCAAACATGCGGGGAATGTAACTTCAACATCTTGCGGTGTCGCTTGTAGTTTTTGTCGCACCGCTCCACCTCTTTCCAAAAAACCGCCGAATGGTTCATCTGGCGGGTGTGCGCCAACTCGTGAATCAGCACATAGTCAATCAAGACGGGCGGCAACTGCATCAGAGCGATATTCAGAGAGATCGTGCCCTTTCCGGAACAACTGCCCCATCGAGATGAACTGTGCGAAAACCGCACTTTCTCATATTTGAAATCGCCCAGCCGAGCCAACTCCTGCAACCTCTCTGGCAAAATCCGCCTTGCCTTACTCTGCAACAATTCAATCTTGTCCGCCCGTTGGCGCTTTTTCATCTCGCTCTCGCTCGTAATGCCCAATTTCGTATTAATTTCCCGCCGCGCAGCGTTCAAAGCCCGCAAAATCGACCGCTCCGAAACCCCGCAAGGCGCCGAAATCCGCAGACCGCCACTCGGCGCCACCGAAAAACTGAACCGCCGACTCAAGGCGCTTTTCCGCACCACCACCTCCCCAAATTCTTCATCAATAAATGTCATGCAAAACCATATATTATATATATATTATAATTAACAAACTCACAATTGGCAGGGGCTGCAGGGCTTGAACCTACGACCTTCGGTTTTGGAGACCGACGCTCTACCAGCTGAGCTAAGCCCCTGTCTTTTTCATTTTAGCACATTGGCTGGTTTTTGGGAATATAAAACCAGAACCCCCGCGAGGGAGTTCTGGCACTTGGCAGAAAGAGAGCGAAATTATTCCACCGTCAAGGTGACGACGTCGACATAAGCGCCTTGCGCTTGACCAGTCGAAACGGTTGCGCCGAAGCTGATGGTGTAGTGGGCACCACCCGCCGCAGTTGTGGCCTCAACTTGGGTTTTGGCTGCTGGCATAGCGAAGTAACCGGTTTGGTCTTCCGCAAAGTTCGCCACATCTTTGCCAACATTGAAACCCCACGCGCTCGCGGAGGTATTGGCGCTGAGGTCAAAACCGCCACTGCCACCGGCTACTGTGCCGGCATAAGCCGTCGTCACAGGACCGATTTGGTTGGTGCCACTCACCAAGTTACTGGTGTTGTCAGCACTGGAGGCCGTCGAAGCGCTGTCAATCGACAACACATAACCGGTTGGTTTGTTCGAGCTGACCCGAATGTCGCACTTGGCATGTCCCAAAGTGGTGCCGATGGTGGCTGGGGTGATATTCAGCGAGGCCGCGCAAGGGCTGGCGCCGGTTCCGGTGGGTGTTTCGAAGCCTGAGGCGTCTGCCACATCCACATTAATAGTCACTGCCCTTTCCACAGCATAGCTGGTCAGTGGCAAAGCCGCCACACCGAAACCAGCGATTAACACTAGTCCCGCTATTGTTTTTGAGGTGTTTGTCATAGTATCTCCTAACTATGAACATATTTTTTGTGATATAGTGCAAAAAAATGATGTATGGAAAAATATCTACATACATCCAAAATAACAGGGATGGTTCCACAACCTAAAACGATTATGCAAATGTGACTTATCCACAATTTTTCGGTTTTTATTAAAAAAGTTCTTGACAAAATCATACTGCCTATGCTAATCTGATAAGGTAATAAAAAAGATATCAAAATAAAAAGGAGATATTATGACGAAAACATCAAAATTAATCGCAGGACTCACATTGGTCGCTGGTTTTGGGGTGGCAGCTTTGCCTTTGGCAAGTTATGCAGATACTAATCCTAAATCTGTAGACGTTACGGTTACCGTAAATAGTGCCGCTGGTTTCGAGAACCCTAGTACTAATGGTTGTGGGACGCAAGTAGTTCTTTCTGGTCTTATGCCCGGCTCTGCTCCTGGTCATGGTTTCTGCGTGATTAAGGCTTCATCTAACAGCACTGGGTACACTTTATCCATAAACACTAATACTACAAATCACACTTTAGGTAGTGACCAAAATGCTCTTTGGCATACCGACGATTCAAATAAGATTGGAGCTGTTACCGGCACTAATGCTACTTACACTGGTCAATTAGTTTCGACAGGCGGCGAATCTCTTGATGTCTTAACTAGCGCATGGGGTTTCAACATCGTTAAAGGTGCCACTGTTGAAGCTACGGATAGTTATTTTGCTGTGCCATCTGGTAAAACAACGGTTGAGGCTACATCAAGTGCAGGAGCCAACGAATACTCGCTCTCATTTGCGGCCACAGCTACTGCTAGCCAAACTACTGGTGCCTATAAAGCTACGGTTCTGTTGACGGTAGAATAGTGGCAACGAGGGTTGTCTGCAATGGAAGAAAGGATGTTGTGCAATATGTGAAAACAGCATGATGAGTCCAAAGAGAATAGCAAAACCCCCTCTTTTGAGGGGGTTTTGGCGCGTTCTTTCTGGAAAACGATACCTGCTATTTCCATATTACAACACTTTTTCCTCGTCGGGGGACAACCCCCGTGAGCTATAGCGTTTCTACAGTTAGTGTAACTTGACCAGAATAAGAACCTTGTGCCTGTCCTACTGGAGCGGTAACCGCAAAGCCAAAAGTATACACAACGCCACTCGCTTGAGTAGCGCTACTGTCAACTTGACGATCGGTACTTTCAACTGTGAAAATGCTGTTTATTGAATCTCTGCTCACCGTACTGGACTTCGCAACATTATACCCCCAAGCATCCGTGCTGGGAACGAGTGCTGCTCCAGTACCCCAGCTAGAGGCGGCACTGCCAGAGAAAGTGGTGTCAGCAATCGTACCAATGGTGTTAGTGCCACTCGTAAGACTGGTGGGGTTAGTGCTTGCGCTCCCTTTAATACTGAGCTTGTACCCTTCATTGCTGCTGATACTAATGGCGCATGCACCTTTACCAGCGTCAGAGCCCAAGTTCAAGCCAACCAGCTCCACTTCACCACCATCAGGGTTAGTACAAGACTCTACGTTATCTCCTACAGTGCCTGGATCTTCAATAGCTGCAGTATCCACCACTCCAACAGTAATTAGCACATCTTGGGTCTTCATGTCTGCATAAGTGGACAAGGGCAAAGCTGCCACCCCAAAACCAGCGACCAATGTGAGTCCTGCGATTAATTTTGATGTTTTCGTCATAACATGGAAAAACCTCTGTTATCCGACAAAAAAATTGCACCAAAAACTTTAACCTCTAAAAAGGCAAGTCGTTTTCTATATGATGGTTGTTTTTAGCTCACAAGTTCACGGGGGTAGCCCCTAACCCACGTAAACGACTAGGCTACCGGATACCGGCGGAGGTTATGTGGCGGGGCGGTGGGTTGGTTGGGGGGTGGAATGTAGGCGCGGGGTTTTGTTTTTTGATTCTTGGTGTGGTAAAATTGGGGCATAAGTTGGAGGTATTATGAAAAAAGTTTTAGCGTTTGACGTGGATCAAACTTTGAATGTGGCTAAATTGCCCATTCCGGACGAAATTGCGGAGTTGTTGACAAAATTGTTGGATTATTATGAGATTTGCCCGATTTCGGGGCAGAAGTTTGAGCAGTTTTTGGTGCAGATTATCAATCGGTTGAGAAATCCCACGCCGGAACAGATGAAACATTTACACCTGTTTGTGGCGCAAGGCACGCAATATTATCGCTTTTCACCAGAGGACGACCAGTCTAATGTTCAGGGCGAGCAGGCGGTGGCGGACGGCAAGGTGACAGATTGGAAAATCATCTACAATTACCCGTTGACTACTGAACAAATTGCCAAAATCACGCAAACTCTGGAACAAGCAAGCCGCGAGCTGGGATATTGGGAGAAAAACCCCAAAGGCGAAATTATCGAAAACCGCATTAGTCAAGTCACGCTTTCGGCGCTGGGACAGGCGGCGGGCACAAAGGAAAAATACGCTTGGGACCCCGACCACAAAAAGCGCAAGGCGATTGTCCAGCGTGCCAAAGAGCTGACGCCCGAGTTTGATTATGAAATTGGCGGGACGACTTCTATCAATGTTTTCACGCCCGGCATGAATAAAACTTTCGGCATGAATAAAATGATGGAATACTTGAAAGTCACAAAAGAGGAGATTTTGTATTTCGGCGACATGACGCAAAAAGGCGGCAATGATTATCCGGTGGTCGAGATGGGGATTGACACGATTACGGTGCGTTCGCACGAGGATACGGCGTTTGCGCTTAAAGGGATTTGGGAGGTGACGAAGAAATAATGTCAGCACAACCAAGCGGGGCTTTTGTCAAGCCATACTCTCATTGTACCATAAGCGGAACAAAAAGTCAAGCGTTCAGGTGTATAACTATTCATCGCTTCTTTGGTCTTGTTGGGTTAAGAGGATAGGAGGGGCGCGTATGGACATCAATCTTCCTCTGACCTCTGTGAAAGGTATTGGTGAAAAGACCGGAGCGTTGCTGGAGAGGGCTGGGATTTTGACGGTGCGAGATTTGTTGTATTTTTTGCCGCGAGATTATGAGCATTACGTCAATGTGGGAAAAATCCGCGATGCCGTGCCTGGCAAGGTGATGTTGAAAGCAAAAGTTTCCAAAGTTAATCTGTCGCGCAAGCGGCGGGGGCTGACCATGACGGAGGCGACGCTGACCGATGATTCGGGGGCGGTGAAAGCGATTTGGTTCAACCAACCGTATCGCGCCAAGCAGTTTCGGGCGGATAAAGAGTATTATTTTTCGGGGGAGCTCGGCTTTTTGTACGGGCGGTATAGTTTGGTCAACCCGTCGGCGATGTTAGCAGAGGAATATGAGGAGAGTAAGGACAAATATTTGCCGGTGTATAAGTCGGCGGGCGATTTGAAGCCGAACATCACACAAAAAATCTTGCGGGGGTTGAAGCCATTTTTCCGGCAGATTCCAGAGAACTTGCCACAAATTGAGGAGTTGTTGTCGCGCGCGGAGGCGTTGTTTCTCACGCATTTTCCGGAAACGGCGGCGGACGTGGAAAAAGGGCGCGAGCGGTTGGCGTTTGAGGAGTTGTTCGAGATTATGTTGGCGAGCGAGCTGACCAAGCGGGAAAACCAAAAGGTGCCCGCGCCGAAAATCCGGTTCAATCGGGAGCTGGTGGCGGAGTTTGTGCAACGTCTACCGTTCAAGCTAACCAATGCTCAGCGCAAAAGTACATGGGAGATTTTGCAAGATTTGGAGAAGGACACACCGATGAACCGGCTGTTGCAAGGCGATGTGGGGTCGGGCAAGACGGTGGTGGCGGCAATTGCGGCCTTGCAGGCAGCGAGCGCAGGGTTTCAGGTGGCGCTGATGGCGCCAACAGAGATTTTGGCGACGCAACATTTTGCGAGTTTCAAGCAGCTGGGGTTGCCGGTGGAGTTGTTGGTGGGTAGCGTCAAGCATAAAGCGGATTTGTATCAAGCGATTGCGGCGAGTGAGGCGAAAATTGTGGTGGGGACGCACGCGTTGATTGCAGAAAAGGTAAAGTTCAAGGATTTGGGGTTGGTGATTATTGACGAGCAACACCGGTTTGGCGTGAAACAGCGCCAAAAGCTCTTGAGCCATGGCGCGAAAATGCCGCATTTGTTGTCGATGACGGCGACGCCAATTCCGCGTTCGTTGCAGTTGACGTTGTTTGCGGAGATGGAGATGTCGATTTTGGATGAGCTGCCGAGCGGGCGCAAGGAGATTCAGACGGAACTGGTGTCGCCGAACTCTCTGGACGCGATGTTTGAGCGGATGAAAAGTGAGGTGGCGGAGGGGCGGCAAGTGTACTGCGTTTGTCCGGCGATTGAAGACAATGAGGAAACGGATTTGGCGAACGTGGAGCGGGAATACCAGAGCATGAAAAGGAAGTTTGGCAAGGTGGGATTGTTGCACGGGAAGATGTCAGCGAGCGACAAGGAACGGGTGATTGGGGCGTTTGCGCGGGGTGAGCTCGCGGTCTTGGTGTCAACGACGGTGGTGGAGGTTGGGGTGGATGTGCCGAATGCCAGCGTGATTGTGGTGCAGGGCGCCGACCGGTTTGGGCTGGCGCAGTTGCATCAATTGAGGGGGCGCGTAGGGCGCGGCGAGCACCAAAGTTATTGCTTTTTGGTCAACTCCGACTCCTCAAAACCCACGCGGCGGTTGCAGGAAATTGCGAAAAGTAGCGATGGGTTTTATCTCGCGGAGCGGGATTTGGAGTTGCGCGGGCCCGGCGAGATTTATGGTTCCATGCAGCATGGGGCGCTGAGTTTACGGGTGGCGACTATCACTGATACGAAGCTGATTGCAAGGGTGCAAAAGGCGGTACGGGAGTTCCTGTTGGGCGGCGGGCGGCTGGAAGATTATCCGGAGTTGTCAGCGGTAGTGCGGCGGTATCAGCGGTTGACGGTTTTGAATTAGGTTTTCGCTGGGTTTTGCGCGGGGGGGTTTATGGGAGTTTGAGGGTTTTGATAGTATAACAATAAAATCTAAATATATAAGGACTCTATAAAATCTATGGATAACCAAACGAACAACCCAGCAGAGACAAATGGTCAACCAAATCAGCCGGTCATTAACATGCAGCCGCCACAAGACAGCTCACCGCAAACTCCCATCAGCCCAAATTCGGTCGGCGCTCCAGTGGTCGTGCCTAAGACTAATATGCGACTAATGATTATAATTATCTGTGCCATGGTATTTGTAGGCATAGTGGCGACAGTCTTAGTGTTGGTTATCCCGAAACTTGGCAATAAAGACGATACGACCCAGAATGCCGACTCTTCAGCTAGCACGTCAGATACTGATACTTCGGGAGGTGATGGCGGTGCAGTGTCAGATGACTCAGATGCTGATTTATCAAAGAAAGTCCAGATAGTGGATCACGTTGCCTTTAAGAGGGGCTACACTACGGCAGAATATGCGGCAAAAGATTATATCTCAGATGTTGCGGTAGTTATTAAAAATGACAGTAATGTAAATGTCAGTCTAACTTATAATGTTACTTTTTATGATAGTAATGACACAAAGATAGATTCTAGCTACGAATATTTATATCTGTCGGCGAATTCTGAATTTGTTCAAGATGTGTATTGTTACAGTTGCTCTGATGGCACGGATGGCGCTCTATATAGCTATCATAAAATTGAGGATTTCAGTGTGTACTCCGACTCTGATGATCGGGATTATATGAATAATGCAGTTCAAGCCTCTGTGACAAAAGGAGCGAGTTCTAATGAGCTAGTTACGACAATTGTGAATAAAAGCGATAAAACAATTGATACATTAGCCGTGACGACAGTGCTCTATAAGGGGGACAAAATCGTTCTAGCTTTTAGCAGACAGAGGCAGAACTTGTCTCCGGGAAAAACTATTGAGATGGATAGAAGACAGTTTGGTCATATAGACTTTGATGATTACAAAGTGTTTGTGAACGCCTGGAATAATTAGCGCCAGCTCAAGCTAAGCCGGTTTTACCAACTAATCGGCACTGTTGGTTATTCTACTGGCTTTGTTGCATAACAATAAGCAGGAACCCCTCACCAACAATAGAGCAAAGAAACCCCGCCAAAAAGAGAATTATGCAACAACGCCGGTTTTCAGAAAAATCGTTGCTTTTTGTTTGGTGCTTATGTTACAATGGGGTGAGTAAGGGAGGAGAAGGAGGAGGATGCGCAAGGTAAAGCTGAGCTCAGTGCGATTAGCCGAGAGAGAGAGAGAGAGAGAGAGAGAGAGAGGTTCCAAACTACTCGTTTCGACTGTGTTGGTTGTCTTAATTGGCGTTTTGTCTTTTATTTTTTATCGTTCTCTTGCTCCAACTGAAGCCGTCACCACCGACATCACTGTTGTTGACAACAACCAAACCATCACCACCACTCAAGGTGTCACAACAATTACTCGGACTTCCGAAGTCAGGGTCAAGGACTCTTCCGCCACTTATGGCTACACGCTTTCTGCCGCCTTGAATAGTAGCCTCTCCGGAGCTGCTGCTGTCATCAGCAGTAATAAATCTTCCGAATGCCCGACAGCAACTCCTTGCGCGCTTTCCGATATTTCCACCACCATTCTTGTTACCACCAACGACGACGCTACTCAAAATGATGGGGATACAACCATTTTTGAGGTCATCATCACCCTGCCCGCCAGCGCTGAGATTGGCAGGTATACTATGGATATTGTTTATGATGAAACCGCTAACTTTATACCTACTATAACTAGCGTTTCCCCAAATAGCGGGACTATGGAAGGAGGCACAACCATTACTATTACTGGTGTTAATTTTGGTACAACATCCATGTATGAATATGCCACCTGTGGTTCATATCAAACCTTCACTGCACCTGTCAATGCAACATATCAACTCGACGTTTATGGCGCACAGGGCGGCACTGCCGAAAGCAAAAGTGGAGGCAAAGGTGGCTATTCAACTGGCAAAGTCAATTTAATAGCTGGTGATACTTTGTATGTTTATGTTGGGTGCGCTGGCAGCGTCAATTCATCTGGCGGATGGAATGGCGGTGGTGGGGCAGTTTCTGGCACTGGCGGTGGTGCCTCAGATGTTCGCCTGATTGCTGATGTTGACCCAACCAACCTCACGTCTCTTCAAAGTCGTATCATAGTGGCTGGCGGTGGAGCAGGTTCAGGACAAGATTACTGTGCGACAGGCTCAACCGGTTACGGTGGCGGTGAAATTGGCGGTGGCGGCGGAAGCCAAGATAGTTGTGGCACGCAAGCTGGTGGCGGCACTCAATCGGCTGGTGGAGGGGGCGGTGTTTATGGTAGCACAACTGGCGCGGCTGGGCAATTTGGGATTGGTGGTACGGCTATTAATGCTAGTT